>DATLRG010000752.1:0-3527 GCA_035534795.1 Chloroflexota bacterium | reverse complement strand
GATGCCATCGCGGACATCTACGAAGCGTGGCAGAAGGATTGACAGTCGGCCACGGGTCGCGGATAATCAGGGCGTGATTACTCATAAAAAGAGTAGCCAGATCGCGAGGATGGTGTGGTGAGCCCGCTGGCGAGCACGCCGCTGGCGCTTGAGCACGCGCTGCTCGGCTTCTTGCAGCAGCGGCCCATGCACGCCTACGAGATGCACCAGGCGCTCTCTCACGCGAAGCCGCTCGGACGAGTGTGGTACCTGAAGCAGAGCCACCTCTACGCGCTGCTGGCGCGGCTCGAAGACGCCGGCTACGTTGCCACGCACACCGAGCAGCAGGTGGCCCGCCCTCCCCGCAAGCTGCTGTCGCTCACCGCGAGCGGACGCGCGGCGTTCGAGCGCTGGCTGACCGAGCCGGTTGCCCACGGGCGCGATTTTCGCCTCGAGTTCCTCGCCAAGCTCTTTTTTGCCGGCGAGAACGGGCCGGCAACGGCGGCGACGCTGATCGATCGGCAACGGCGGGCCTGCCACGACTGGCTCGTCGAGCTTCGTCGGCAGGCCGAGACGCTCGCCGCCGATCGCACCTACGACCGGTTGGTGCTGCAGTTTCGGATCAGCCAGATCACCGCGATCCTGTCCTGGTTGGACGTCTGCGCCGATACTCTCGCGCCGGCCGCGCTGCCATAATCGCCGGCGCGCCCGGTCGACCCCGTGAGCGGGCGGAGCGATTGGTCGCTGCGTGCCCGTGCTTAATGCCCGCAGCTGATGGGAGGGTCTCGTGTTGTCTCGATTCCTCTGGGCGAGAGCCCTACCCCTGATGATCGTGCTGCTCCTGGGGTGCGCCCCGCGGCAAGCCACCGCGCTCGCGTCACCCGCGCCGACCGCGGCCCCGGCGGCAATCGAGACGGCGCCGTCGACCAGCAGTCCATCCACGCCGCCATCGGCGATGGCGGCGACAGACGCGGTCCTCGCGACACCACCTGCCGCGACATCTGGCCACACGGCCGCGCTGACCGTCTTCGCCGCCGCGTCGCTGACTGCCGCTTTCGGAGACGTCGGGAAGGACTTTGAGGCCGCGAATCCCGGTACGCGGGTCACCTTCAGCTTCGCCGGCTCCCAGCAGCTTGCCCAGCAGATCAACCTGGGGGCCCCTGCCGACGTCTTCGCGTCCGCCGATTCTCGGCAGATGGACGTCGCCGTTCAAGGCGGGTCGGTGGACGGCGCGACGCGGCGCGTCTTCGCTCGCAACCGTCTCGTCGTGGTGTACCCGGCGAGCAACCCGGCGAAGCTGACCACACTGCAAGACCTTGCCAGGCCGGGCCTGAAGATCATCCTGGCCGATCGGAGCGTGCCGGTTGGCGCGTACGCGCTCACCTTTCTCGACAAGGCGGATCAGGACCCGACCTTTGGCGCCTCCTACAAGGCAAAGGTTCTCAAGAACGTCGTCTCCTACGAGCAGGACGTCAAAGCAGAGCTCAGCAAGATCGAGCTGGGCGAGGCGGACGCGGGCATCGTCTACACGACCGACATCACCCCCGACGCCGCCGACCAGGTCGGCCGGCTGGCCATTCCCGACGAGCTCAACACGATCGCGGTCTACCCCATCGCGGTCGTCAAGACCTCGAAGCACGCCGCCCTGGCGCAGGAGTTCGTGGCTTACGTGCTCTCGCCGGCCGGACAGGCAACCCTGGCCCGGTACGGCTTTATCCCGGCGAGCGGCAGGGCGAGCGCTGGCGCTGCGCCGGCAGGGCCGCTCGCCATCGATGGCCGGCTGGATCAGTCAGCCAGCCCGGCCGCCGACGATTCGCGCAACGTTATTCCCAGGCAGCCGCCGGGCGCCCGGGTGACCGGCTCGACCACGCGGGAGGTCCAGTAGGCAACGGAATCCGTGAGTGACCCATGCCGAGCGCGCAAAGCTCGTCGGAAAATCAGACAGCCATGGCGCACCTGGCCGCGGCTCGTCCTGCCGCTGGCCAGTGTGCCGATCCTCTTCCTCCTGCTGGTGCCGCTGGTAGCGCTGGTGGTTCAGGTGCTGCCGTCGCAGTTCATCGCCGACCTGCACGACCCCGCGGTCACCCAGGCGATCTCGCTCAGCCTGGTCACCACCTCGGCGACGACGGCGATCACGGTGGCCGCGGGCACACCGGTGGCGTACCTGCTCGCGCGACGGCGGTTTCTCGGCCACGGCATCCTGGAGACGCTGATCGATCTCCCGATGGTCTTACCGCCGGCGGTCGCCGGTATCGCGCTCCTGGTCGCGTTCGGGCGCCGCGGTCTGGTGGGCCAGTATCTCGACGCGGCCGGAATCGACGTCGCCTTCACCGAGGTCGCGGTGATCCTCGCTCAGACGTTCGTGGCAGGACCGCTCTACCTCAAGGCCGCGGCGACCGGCTTCGCCGGCGTCGACCGGGAGATGGAACGCGTGGCAGCGCTCGACGGCGCATCGTCGTTCCAGGTGTTCAGGCTGATCACGCTGCCACTCGCCGGTACCGCCTTGTTGGGCGGGCTGGTGATGACCTGGGCGCGGGCGCTCGGGGAGTTCGGCGCCACGATCATCTTTGCCGGCAACTTTCCGGGCCGCACTCAAACGATGCCGTTGGCGATCTACATCGGCTTCGAGATTCGCCTCGACGTCGCGTTGACGTTGGCCGTCATCCTGTTGGCCACCTCGTTTGGCGTGCTCTTTCTGGTGAAGCGAATTCTCCGCCGCGACGTCGGGGATGGCTGAGCCATCGCGACGATGGGCGCCAGGCCGAAGCCCGCTACCTGACCGAGGAAGCAATCGGCTATACTGGAGCCACGATGGGGGGTGATCGCATGATCCGATTCGCGCTGATTATCGCCGGCGGCGAGGGCGAGCGCTTGCGCCCGCTCACCAACGACCGTCCCAAGCCGATGATCCAGGTGGCCGGGCGCCCCATCCTGGAGCGCCAGGTGGCGTGGCTGGCCCGGCAGGGGATCGAGGACGTCGTCTTTCTCTGTGGCTACCGCGCGAAGGTGATCCGTGAGCACTTCGGCGATGGCTCCCGCTTCGGCGTCCGCGCGCAGTACTCTGTCGAGGAGACACCGCTCGGCCGGGGAGGCGCCTTGAAACAAGGCTACCGGCTGGTGTCCCCCGGCCAGGAGCTGCTCGTCGCGCTCAACGGCGACAACCTCACCGACCAGCTCCTCCAGCCCATGATCGATCATCACCAGCGCAATCAGGCCGTCGCCACGGCCATGCTCACCCGGCTGCGCAGCCCGTACGGCATCGCGCGGACGGACCGCGCCGGCCGCATCCTCCGCTTCGACGAAAAGCCCAGCCTGCCCCACTGGCTGAACGCCGGCATCTACATCCTGTCGCCCGAGTTCTTCGACCGCCTGCCGGACCGCGGCGACCACGAAACCACCGCCTTTCCGGAGCTGGCTGCCGAGGGGAAGCTCTTTGCGTACCGCAGCCGCGCCTTTTGGCGAACGATCGACACGCTGAAAGACCTCTCCGAAGTAGAAAAGGAGCTCCGCGAGCGGTCACTATCATAGTGTCATCGCAGGGGAGGGAT
>DATLRG010000751.1:0-3573 GCA_035534795.1 Chloroflexota bacterium | reverse complement strand
TGGACGCGTTCGTCGGTCCCCTAGTGGCCCGCATGGGTGCCCAACTGGTATTGCCGAGACCGGTCCGGCTGATCCCCGACATCAAGCACCTCAGCGCGGGCGCGCAGGCGTGGATCAGGAGGATGGCGTCCGACCGGACAGTGCGCGCGCTCGCGGCGCTCCTGGCGATCGGCTTGGCACTCCGTTTCTTCATCCTGCGCGGGATCTGGCTCGACGAGGCGACGAGCATCCACCAGGCGACGATGCCCTTCGGCGCAATGATCAAAGACCTCCGAAACACCGACGTACACCCTCCGCTGTACTTCAGTGTGCTTTGGGCCACGGACAGACTTTTCGGCGACGGTGCTCTCGCAATGAGGATCCCGTCGATTCTTGCCGGGTGCGTGGCGATCCCGGTCGCGTACGTGACGGGCCGCGATCTGTGGGATCGGCGCACCGGTCTCGTCGCGGCAGCCATGGCTTCTGTTGCGCCGATCCTCGTGTGGTATTCGCAGGAGATCCGCATGTACTCGATGTTCATGCTGTTCGCCCTGCTGGCTCTTTGGGGCCAGGCGCGGGCCCTGCGCACGAACCGGGTGTCCGACTGGGCGATCTACGTTCTCGCCAGCGCGGCACTCGTGTGGACCGAGTACTTCGCGGTATTCCAGGTGATCGCCCAGCAGGCCGTGTTCGTCGGCGTGGCATGGAGGCGCCACGGCGAGCGGGCCAGGCGATTCGCGGTTCTCGGTGTGGCGACGTTCGTGATCCTTGCCCTGGTGGCCCCGCTGGTTCCGTTCGCATGGCATCAGTTCATGGTCAACCAGAACGCCGGGAAAGGTTTCGGGGCTCCGTCCCAGGTCGGCCTCGCCGGGGTCCAGTCGATCTCGGTCTACACCGTGCTCGCAAACCTGGCGTGGGCGGTGGTCGGGTACCACTCGGCGACGGTCATGGCGGCTGTTGTGGCGCTATGGCCAGTTGGGATCCTCCTGGCCCTGTTCCTTCTCGGCAGAAGGATGACGGAGAACACGGTCGCCGTTCTCGGCTCTGCCTTGGTCCCAGCCGTCCTCCTCCTCGGAGTCGGGATGGCGAAGCGCAACTTGTTCGACGTCCGATACATGTCCGGCGTGGTCGTGGCGCTACTTCTCCTGACGGCGAGACTGATTACCGGCGGGACGCGCGACAGGAGGTTCCAGGTCGCGGCGTGCGCGATGGTGATAGCGATCCTGTCTCTTTCGCTCGGCGACGAGCAGGTCAACGGGTCCAACCCCCGCCTCTACGACTTCGCCGGCGCACTTCACGCCGTCTTAGCCCAGGCCCGCCCGGGTGATCTTCTGATGTACGACCCGGGTGACCTCGGGCTCGTGGTCTCCTACTACGCCCCCCGGGTGCATTCGACGACCGTGCCGGCGCCCGTGTCGGAGCGGGCCACCCCGGGATCCGAAGTGTTCGTGCTCGCCAGTCCGAACCTGATGAACGGGTCCCAGCCTTCGCAGCTTGGTCAACTGCTTTCGCGTTTGAGCGGGACCGACCGGGCGATCGGAACCATCCACCGGGCGAACGTGACCGTGTGGGTGTTCCGGGTGCCGGCCCCCTCGTCCGCGGCAGCCCCAGCATCCGCGGTAGCCCCGTCCAGCGGGGGGCGGCCATGAGCAGCCTTGCAATCGACGACGCGCCTCCGCGCAGCGCCGCGGAGCCCTCCGCCGGCGGGCGCGCGCCCGGTCGCTCAAGCGACGGCAAGCGGTTCTGGTCTCCGACAGAGGGCTGGCAGACCGCCCGGCGACGCCTCCTCCTGCTCGTCCCACTCGACATCGCCCTGAGCATCTGGTATTTCACTTGGCTCGTCTCACCGAGCCGGGTCGGGAACCCCGTGCTCTACGGGTTGCTGCTGGCCGCGGAGATCTTCAACCTCGTGCAGGCCGTCGGGTTCTGGTGGACCGCCGCCCGCGCCCGCGGCCCGCTTCCTCGACCGCCCCTCTTCCGCCAGCCCGCGGTGGACATACTCATCCCCGTCTACAGCGAGGGGATAGACGTGGTGGAGCCCACGCTCGCTGCCGCTTCGCGCCTCGACTACCCCGATAAGTCCGTCGTGCTCTGCGACGACGGTGACAACGACGACATGGCCGCGCTAGCCGCCCGCTACGGAGCGCGCTACCTGCGGCGCGCTGACCACGCCGGCGCCAAGGCCGGCAACCTCAACAACGCGCTGCGACACACCACGGCACCCTTGGTCGCCGTATTCGACTGTGACCATGTGCCAGACGACGACTTTCTCCAAGCGACGGTCGGCCATTTCGAATCCCACGACGTGGGGCTGGTCCAGACACCCCAGTACTACGAGAACGCCAGGACGAACCCGGTGGCCGAAGCGGCCTGGAGCCAGCAAGCCCTGTTCTTCGGTGTGATCGCGCGCGGCAAGGACGCGATGAGCTCGATGTTCTGTTGCGGTACCAACGTCGTGTTCAGGCGCGCGGCGCTCGAGTCCGTCGGCGGGATCCCGGAGACATCGGTCACCGAGGATTTCGAGCTCTCCATCCACATGCGCGAACGGGGGTGGCGTGCCGTGTACGTGCCCGAAGTCCTCGTATCCGGCCTGGGACCCGAGGACATGGCGTCGTACGTCAGCCAGCAACACCGCTGGGCACGGGGGTGCCTCTCGGCAATCGGGACAGCGCTACGGGCGAAGCTGCCCCGCCGCCAAAGGGCCCAGTTCCTTCTTTCGTCGCTGTACTTCCTGACCGGTTGGACGTACCTCGTCTACATGGCGTTGCCGGTAGCGCGAATACTCGGCGGGGAGCAGGCGCTCGCGGGCACGACCGCCGACCAGTTCCTGTCACACTTCGCGCCGTACTTCTGCGCAAGCATGCTCACTGTCGCGATCGCAGGGCAGGGCTGCTACAGCTTCGGGGCCTTCGCTTTGATGGAGGCGAACTTCTGGATTCATGTGAGCGCGGCCCTGCGCGCCCTGCTGCGCCGCCGGTCCAGGTTCGTCGTCACGCCGAAACAGGGAAGCTCCGGCAGGCAGCCGAGGGCGGTGGCACCGGGCCTGGTGGCCGTCGGGGTCCTTGCTGTCGCGGCCGCGGACGGCTTGCTGCACAGCCGGTCGCCGGCGACGCTCAACAACGTGGCGTTCGCCGGGCTGCACATATCGGTCCTGCTCGTCGGCATGTGGCCCGCCATCGTAGGGATCCGCGCGTCGGCGCCCCCCGGCGAGTGACGCTGACGGTGACCCGGCAGCCACGGGTACTAATCACCGCGGCCTTCGGGCAGGGCCAACCGGCCGTCTCTCCCACCGCTACGGCCCTCGAAATTGTGGCCGGGTGCGACTTGACGATGGAGGGGATGGCGCCCACCCAAGAAGACGTGAAATGCGAGAGGATGAAGGCCTTGGGGTTGTTGCAAGTCGTGCGCGGGCTCGCGTTCAGGCGTTCCGCACCGCGCGGTGGCCCTCCGGGAGAAGTCTCCGGAGCGGACCGAGCGGGGAGGAAGCATCTGCCCGGGCTGGGGAGTAGCCTCGTGGAAAGTGGGCTGGGTACGTAAGTGTGATTTCGCGGTTCGAACTGCCGGACCTTTTACCGGGCGCGGCGGGCTGGCTCC
>DATLRG010000750.1:0-3941 GCA_035534795.1 Chloroflexota bacterium | reverse complement strand
CCCATAGTGGGAGATTTGCTGCGCAAATCTCCCACTTATGGGACACACTCCAATCACCCTCCGTCGCACGATTCTGCTAGACCAGTAGCGGTGCGAGCACCTGCTTGGCGAGCAACAGACCACGCTTGGCGCGCTCGGCGTCACGGGTGAACGCCCAGACGTCGTCCTCGTGCTCGATCGAGAGGACGCCGTCGAAGCCGACCTGGTAGAGCGCATCGACGTACCTGGCCCAGTCCACGACGCCAAAGCCGGGCAGGCGGTAGCGCCACCAGCCGGTCGCACCTTTGGTCTGTGGCCCGTAGATGCCGGAGCGGTAGTGGCCCTCGGCGAGAAACTCGGTATCCTTGGCGTGGGCGTGGTAGATGCGCGAGCCGAACTCGCGCGCGGCGCGCAGGTAGTCGATTCCCTGCCAGACCAGGTGCGAGGGGTCGAACACCAGCCCCAGCACCGGCGACGGCACCGCGGTGAAGGCGCGGTCCCAGAGCTCGGGGGTGATCATCAGATTCCGGCCGCCGTTGGGCCAGTTCTCGAAGACGAGCTTCACGCCGCGTTCGCCGGCGTAGGTGGCGAGCGGCTCGTACGCCAGACGGAAGAGGTGGACGTTGTCGTCGGCCGAGACGCTCGGGTCGCGGCGGTGGCCGGTGCTCAGGCACGGGACGCGCTGCTCGGCAGCCAGGTTGATGGCCTGTTTGATCAGGTCGATCTGCTGCTCGCGCGCCCGGTCGTCCGCCTGGAGCGGGTCGCCGTAGATGCCAGACGTGCAGTTGACCTGCAGCCCGTGGCGGTCGCAAATCGCGCGCGTGCCGGGGCGGTCGGGGGGCACGTCCATCGCGCCGAAGCCCTGCTCCGCGCCCCAGCGGGCAAACTCGCCGAAGTCGATCTGGTTCATTGCTCCGGTCGGAAAGAATCCTAGCTTCACCGGTGTAACCTCAGTGTGTAATCGATCCGGGGTAGGAAGGACGTGGCTGTGCTTGATCTGCTACGCAGAACAAGCACAGCCACGTCCTTCCTACCCCGGCTTTACGTTAGGAGTGCAAACGCTGTGACTATAGATCATACACCGTTTGGGTTTGGAGTCGCGCTGGGGCTTCTACTGACGGTCGGCGTCGGCGTCGGGCCGGCGCTGGTCGGCGTCGCCGTGGGCGTGCCGGCGGCGCTGCCGGGCGTGCTAGTCGGGATCGTAGTGGGCGTACTCGCCGTGGCGACGGGCGTGGTCGTCACCACGGCTGCCGCCGCCGAGGCCGCCGGCGGCGTCGCGCTGGCCGTCGGCGTGGGCGTTGCCGACGGCTCGACGCCCGTCGGCATGTCCTGCTTGGGGAAGAACGTCCGCGCGTCCACGCCGTGGGTCCAGACGTTGGAGTAGCTGGTCACGCCGTCGACCGCGACCCGGAAGTAGATCTTGTTGTGCGGGTCCTGCGCCGCGCTCACGTCGACGTTGTTGAACTGCCAGGTCGGGAAGGTGATGCCGTTCACCGTCTGCGGTACCGGATCGCCGCTACCGATCTCTTCCAGCGGGCCGTTGTTCACCGCGCGGTACAGCCGGACCACCGGGTTGAAGCTGGCCGGTACCGATTGCAACGTGCCGTGGCCGAACAGGTCGACGCCGACGTTCACCTGTGACGCCTTCGCGACCGGCTGGTTGTCATGCGGCCAGACGATCTCGATCTTCGCGTCGACCGCGCTCGGCGCCCGCGCGAGCACGGAGGCCGGCGTGTCTTGCTTGGGGAAGTAGGTGCGGGCATCCACGCCGTGGGCCCAGACGTTCGTGTTGATGCGCTGACCGTCGACGGTGACCCAGAAGTAGTCCTTGTTCTTCGAGTCGCGCGCGGCGGAGACGTCCACGTGGTTGAAGTCCCAAACCGGGAACCGAAGGCGGCCAGCCTGCGCCAGCCGGAGCGTTCCTGTCGCGATGGGTTGTCCGACACCGTTGTTCAGCGCCTGCCAGAGCTTCACGGTCTTGCCGAAGCTCGGACCGACCGAGGTCGTCGTGCCGTGCCCGAAGAGCATCGCGGTCACGTTGGCCTTCGTCGCCTTGCTGACCGGCAGGTTGCTCAGGGGCCAGACGATCTCGATCTTCGCGTCGATCGAGGCGTCTGGCCGCGCGACGTTGCCGCCGATCACCAGCGTCGAGGCCAGCGCGCGCGGCGGGTAGTCCATCCCGCCCACCAGGTTACCGGAGCCGTCGTGAGCGCGGACGCGGAAGTCGTAGGAATCGCCGCTCTGCAACTGCGCGGAGCCGTCGCCAAACAGCGCATCGGTCGCGGCGGCGCCGGTCACCAGATCGTGCCAGGCGCTGTCGGTCGTGTCGCGGTACTGCACGTCGTACGTGGCACCCGTCGGCGCCGGCTGCGTGGTGTGCCAGGAGAGGTGGACCGGCGCGACCGAGTCGAAGGGCAGCGGATCGAAAACGACCGGCGGGACCGCGCCGTCGTTCTCGACGAGAATCACCGGGCTGCCGCCGATGATGTAGTCATTCGGGTCGCAGCCGTGCGGCGTGAAGCAGTCGAAGTTGTTGTTGTTCGTCGCGGCGGGAAGGGTCACCGTGTCGACCCCGTTGACCGCGTTGACCTGCCCGACGGTGTGCCCGAGCTTGTCCAGGATGGTGGCCGACGCGTCGTTCGTCGGGATCGCAACGGTGATGGGGTTGCCGGGGTCGTCGTTCCAGAGGACCGTGACTTTGCCGCGCGCGGTGCCGTAGAGAGTGACGGCCTCGACTCCCTTGTGGTTGCTGAAGTTGGAGCCGCGCTGCCCGTTCAGGTGGGTCACCGCCTGGGCACCGGAAAACAGGCTGATCGCCGAGGCGTAGGCCGCGTACGACAGGCGCTGGGTGCCGTCGTTCGCGATCAATCCGAAAAACTCGGCGGGGAGGTTGCTTTTCGGATCGACCGCGCCAGCGCCGTCGTCGTAGAGCTGAAAGACGAAGAACTTCTGGATGCCGGCGGCCAACCCGTCGGCAAGTGACTCGACGATGTACGACGCCTGCTCGTCCTGGGTCGAACGGCCGGGGGCGCTCTGGCCAGACTGGTAATCCCAGATCGGGACGCCGAGCTCGTTGATCCAGATCTGCGGGCTCAGGCCGGCCTTCCGCAGCAGCGGGAGGAACCCGGCGAAGCTCGGGGACCCGAAGTAGCCGAGTGGGAGCTGGTAGGTCCGCATCACGCGGTCGTAGCTGTGGAAGGGCAGCACGTCGAAGTAGCCGTGGTTGGCCGCCGCGCTCGGGTCCGCGGTCACCTGCGCGAGGAATTGCGGAAAGAAGTCCTGATTGTTATACGGAAAGGCCAGGCCGCCGAGCAGGACGGTCGCGCTCGGATCGGCCGCTTTGACCGCCAGGTAGCCCGTCTTGACGAGCTGATAGTAGGCCGGTACGCCCCAGGTCCAGTACTGCCCCTGCCCCTGGGCGTTCAGCAGGTCGGGCTCGTTCCACATTTCCCAGTAGTGGATCTTGCCGTTGTAGTGAGTAACCGTCTGGTTCACGAAGCTGGACCAGGCGTTCAGGTCGATGGTGCCGCTGCTGGTGGCCCAGGACGGGGCGCCGACGAGAATCGCCTGCACGTTGAGCCCGTGCGCCAGGTCGGCGTTGACCGTCGCGTCGGCGGCGGTGAAGTCGATCGCTCCGCCGGCGGTGGTCTGCATCGAGCTCCAGTACATCGGGAACCGGTCCCAGCCGATGCCCAGCTCGGTCGCTTTGCCAAAGCGGCCATCGTCGGCGACGACGCCCGGCGGACTGACGAAGTCGAGGCCAAACCGGCTGTCGGGTCCCACCGCCGCCGCGGTACCAGGAAACAGGCCGTCCGACGTGGCTAGCACCACGAGGACCAGCGTGACGATAGAAATCGCCCTTGTCCAACGCCGCATCGCGTCATCCCCCTTCGGTGGATCTTAATGAGCCCGGCGTGCCGGGCGACCTCACCCCCCGCCCCTCTCCATCGGAGATGGAGAGG
>DATLRG010000749.1:0-3567 GCA_035534795.1 Chloroflexota bacterium | reverse complement strand
TGCCGGCGCCGGAGCAGGATGGCTGGGTCGGGATCCGCCCAAGACCGGAGAAGTTGGCGAGCTGCGATCGGCCGCGGACGGCCGAGTCCAGTCTCGGCCTCGACCCTGGACGGCGCGGGCGGTCCCCTGGACCAGGTCTTTGGGGAGATCCTGGAAGAATCGCGACGGCTGGCGCGCCCCGGCTTCGCCGAACTGCGAGCGCCGAGCCGCGTAGGTGAGGAAGAGACGACGGCGGGCGCGCGTGATGCCCACGTAAAGCAACCGCCGCTCTTCTTCGAGCTGCCGCTCGTCCTCGACCGAGCGGCTGTGCGGGCAGATCCCCTCCTCTAGCCCAGCGATGAACACGACGTCGAATTCCAGGCCCTTGGCGGCATGCAGGGTAATCAGGGTCACTGCCTCGGCGGACGCATCGTACTCGTCGGCGTCGCCGGCGAGCGCGACGTCTTCGAGAAATGCCGCGAGGCTGGACTCGGGATCATAGTGCGAGAACTCCTCCGCGACGGTCAAGAGCTCGCGGACGTTGTCCCACCGTGCCTGGCCCTCCTCGGTGCCATCCTTCAGAAACTCGGCGTAACCGGTCCGTTCGAGCACCTGATCGAGCAGGCGCGCGACGACGAGCTCGCGGCTGGCCCGGCGGAGCACGCTCATCGTTCGCCCGAACTCGGCGAGCGCATTTTGCGCGCGCGCGCTGATTGGACAGGGGACCTGTGTTTGCTGGCCGGTCGCCAGGGTCTCGATCGCGTCCGACACGCCAACACCCATGCGTGCCGCCCAGAGTCGCAGGTCTGCCAGCGTTTTGCTGCCGATCTGGCGGGGCGGGACGTTAATCACACGATCCAGGCTGGTCACGTCGTTGTGGTTGTAGCAGAGGCGGAGATACGACAGCACGTCTCGAATCTCTTTGCGCTCGTAAAAGCGCATTCCTACGACCTTGTGCGGCAGACGGTGGCGCAGGAACAGCTTCTCGAAGACGCGGGACTGCGAGTTCGTCCGATACATCACCGCCACGTCGCTCAGTCGCAAGCCCTGCCCGGCCGCCAGGCGCTCGATCTGCGAGGCGACGTAATTGGCCTCTTCGTTCTCGTCGTACGCCTCGAAGACGACGATCCGCTCACCAGCCTCATTTTCGGTGAAGAGGCTCTTCTCTTTGCGCTGGCGGTTTGGCGCGATCACCTTGCGCGCAGCGCGGAGAATCGTGCTGGTCGAGCGATAATTTTGCTCCAGAACGATCACCCTGGTCCCAGGAAAGTCGCGCTCGAAGTTCAGGATGTTGCGAATGTCGGCGTGGCGCCAACTGTAAACCGACTGGTCCTCATCGCCGACGACGCAGGTGTTGTTGTGACCTGCTCCGAGCCGCCGGACGATCGCGTACTGGGCGACGTTGGTATCCTGGAATTCGTCGACCAGAACGTGAACGTAGCGCTGCTGATAGCGTTCCAGCACCGTGGGACACTCGACCAGCAGGTTGACCAGACTCATCAGCAGGTCGTCGAAGTCGAGCAAATCGGCCGCCGCCAACGCCTCCTGATATCGACCATAGACGATGGCAACCTGCTCGTCAGCATAGTCGCTGGCACTGGTCGCGAACTCGCGCGGCCCGATCAGCACGCTCTTGGCCGCGGAGATGCGGGACAACAGCGCTCGGGGAGGGTTGCGCTTCTCGTCCCAATTCAGCTCCTTGAGCACGCGCTTGATCACCGCGGCCTGGTCGTCGTCGTCCGCGATGGTGAAGGTCGGCGCGATGCCGATGGCCGCGCCTTCCCGGCGAAGAATGCGGGCGCAAATCGCGTGAAACGTGCCAATCGTCAACTGGCTCGCCTGGTAGGGTGCGAGCAGGCGCACGCGATCGACCATCTCGCGTGCCGCCTTGTTCGTAAACGTGACGGCGAGCACCGACGACGCCGGAGCATGCTTTTCGCCGAGCAGGTAGGCGATGCGATGGGTGATGACGCGGGTCTTTCCCGAGCCGGGTCCGGCCAGCACCAGGACTGGTCCGTCGACCGTGGTCACCGCGCGCAGTTGTGCAGGGTTCAGCCGGTCGAGGATCGCATTTGTGTCTTGGAACATCGCAGGGATTATATCACCCATGCCCGCCGCCGCCCAGTCTGGCGGTGGTATAATGCGGGTGGTAGATCCTAGAAGGAGGCCGACGTGGGAGCCGAATCGCTGATCTTGCTGGTCGTCCTCGTCGTCGTATTCATCTTCATCTCGCGCTTCAATTTCGCGCCAAAGGTTCGCTGCACGCGCTGCGACGGCACCGGACAAGTGAACGAACATTGGCCCGACCCTTCTGTACCGGGCGGTTGGCATAAAGTCGACGGACAGTGTCCAAAGTGCAAGGGTAAGGGAAAAGTCTGATCGTGGCAGGATCGTTTTCGCTCGAAGCTGCCCAGGGGTACCTCCAACAGAATCAGCTCGACGGTTGGCTCCTCGAAGACTTCCAGCACAGCAACCCCATCTTCTGGCAGGTGATCGGCAGTCGACGTCACACCACCCGGCGCGCGTTCTTGCTGATTCCGCCGGCGGGCGTTCCGCGCTTTCTGCTGCACATGATCGACGCCGAGCGCCTCAGCGACCTCGGCTGGCCCATCGACGTCTACCTCAGCCGCGCCGATCAGCAGTCCGGCCTGCGCGCACTGCTGCGTGGACGCCAGCGCCTTGCCATGGAGTATTCGCCGGCTTGCTCGCTTCCAGTGGTATCGCGCGTGGACGCCGGCACGATCGAGGAGGTGAGGGCGCTGGGCGTCGACGTCGTCTCCTCCGGCGACGTGCTCCAATACGCCGTGGCGCGCTGGTCGCCGGATCAGGTCGCATCGCACCGCGTGGCAGCCGATGCAGTGGTCGCGATCGCCGGGGAAGCGTTCGCGTACATCGGCCAGCGCGCACAATCCGGGGTGACCGAATTCAGCGTGCGCGGCTTCATTCAGCAACGCTTCGCGGCGCTGGACCTGATCACCGATGCCGGCCCGGACGTCGCCGTCAACGCGCATTCCAGCGACCCGCACTACGAGCCGACCGCGGCAGCATCCTCGCCGATCCGGGGCGGCGACTGGGTGTTGATCGACCTGTGGGCGAAGCAGCCCGGGCCCAACGCGGTGTACGGCGATACGACCTGGGTTGGCTACGTCGGCACGAACGTGCCGGTGCTGTATCAGCGGGTCTTCGACAGCGTTCGACGCGCGCGGGATGCCGCGATTCGCTTCCTCGAGGAAGCGTGGCAGCAGGGGCGTGAGCTCGAGGGCTGGCAGGTGGACGAGGCGGCGCGTCAGCTTATTGCCGCCGACGGATTCGCGGAGTACTTTACCCACCGTCTCGGACACAGCCTTGGCGAAGAGATCCACAGCAACGGGGTCAACCTGGATAGCTTCGAGACCCACGATACACGACAGATCATCCCGGGAGTCGGATTTACGATCGAGCCAGGTATCTACCTGCCAGAGTTCGGCACCCGGCTCGAAGTGGACGTGTACGTCGATCCCGCGCACGGACCGACCGTGACGTCGCCGGTTCAGCGCGAGATTGTCATAATTTCCTGAGGGGGTGGGGGGGGGGGGGGGGGGGGGGGGG
>DATLRG010000748.1:0-3036 GCA_035534795.1 Chloroflexota bacterium | reverse complement strand
CTCCACGATGCCGCCACGGGTGACGCCCCGCTCCTTCCAGCTCCGCCAGTCGGAGACGATCTGCTCGTCGTGCTCGAAGGCGAGTGGTGGCAGCGCGGTCTCCGAGAATAGCCCGGTCTCGACGACTTCGTCGCAGCCGGTCGGCGTCCCGCCGATCACCTCGCCGGTATAGACGACGAGCACGACCGGACGGGTCGGACTGGCATAGACCCCGACCAGACCACTGAGTTGGATGTCGTAGCCGGTTTCTTCCTTGACCTCGCGAATCGCCGCCGACGCGGGCGACTCGCCGAGATCGACGTAACCGGAAGGAAAGCTCCAGCGCCCCTTGCCGGGATCGATCGCCCGCCGGTTCAGCAGCAGCTTGCCCTCCTGAGCGATCATCACGCCGACGGCGACCTTCGGGCCGGCGTAGTACACGAAGCCACAGGCAGGACAGGCCGGGCGGTCGTGCCCGTGCAGGTAGCGATCGACCAGCGGGGTCGCGCAATTGGGGCAATACTTCATGCACTCAGACCGGTCGCCGAGCAACCATGCGAGGTCTCACATTGATTCTACGGGGAAGAACGTGGTCGTGTCAAGGAAAGACCAGCCGCCCGACCGCCTAGCTTGCTGGCGCACCGTGTCCGCTTCCCCTATACTATTCGGGACGGTCCCCTCACGGTCGCGTGTAACCTCCCCGCGTATGAGTCTCCAAACAGATCGTGAGCAGGTGCGCGGATCGATCTGAGGCGGTGGCATCGACGATGAACTCACCCCAGGGTGTGCCCTTGACACGGGGCTCTGAGGCGATCAAGCACGCGACGGACCCGGCGACCCAGGCCGCGGTCTCGGAGGCATTCGAGCAGTACGCGACCCCGATCTACCGTTTCGCCTATCGACGTCTCGGGAATCACGAGAGCGCGCAGGACGTGACCGCTCAGGTCTTCCTGAAGGCGGCGCGTGGCCTGGACCCGTCGTTTGGCGACGAAGCCCGCCGCGCCTGGCTCTTTCGCGTCGCCCGCACGGCCATCGTGGACGTCTGGCGAAGCTACGGCGAGTGTCCGGTCGTGCCGCTGGAGTGGTACGCCGAGGAGCCAACCCGCGCGGTCCTGGCCGATGCGGCAGCGCCGGCCCAGGTCGAGCGAGTCCTCGCCCAGCTCAATCCGGTCCAACGGAAGGTGCTCGAGCTGCGCTTTCTCGAGGGACGTTCGCTGATCGAGACGGCGCAGGAGCTCGGCACGACCGAGGGCAACGTCAAGGTGATTCAGCATCGCGCTTTGCGGCGCGCGGCGGAGCTGGATCTGGGTAAGGGATGATGTCTGATTGGCCAGAACGCTTGAATCGCTTTGTCGAGGCGCTGCGCACCGGGCACCGCCCGCCGACGGGCCTCGCTCAGACGCCCGAGGAGATCGACGACCTGCGCATGGCGGCAAAGCTCGCCGGCGTACGACCGGGCTTCGACGAGCCCGATCCGGCCTTCCTGCAGGGCTTGCGCGAGCAGATCGGGGCCGTTCAGCGGACGGACCAGCAGCGGATCACACGGTCGCGATTGTTGCGCGTGGCAGGCATCTGGGTGGCCGGCGTCGCCGGCGGGCTCGGGCTCGATCGCGCGTGGCAGGGATTCCACGCGCCACCACCCGCGCCCGCCGGCACGTTCACCCTCTCGGGCGGGCGCTGGTATCCGGTGGCCCAGCTGGCGGACCTGACGGCCGGCGTGGCGAAGCCGGTGGATGCCGGCGCGGTGCCAGCGTTCGTCCTGCGGACCGGCGATTCTGCTCGGGCGATGTCACGCGTCTGCACCCACATGGGATGCTTGCTCCAGTTCGACGCGGGAGAGAGCGAGTTTCAGTGTCCGTGTCACGGCGCCGTCTTCGATCTTAACGGGAAGCCGGATCCCGGCTACGACGTGCTGTCGCTCCCCTCGCTTCCGCCTCTGATGACCCGCGTCGTCAACGGGACCGTCTACGTGCTCGGGGCATAGAGCGCGGCCACCGCGGCGGAAACTCTACGCGGCCACGTCGATCACGATCGCCTGCGGTCGCATGGTCTCCTCGGGGACGGTCTCACCCGCTGCCACGGCGTCGGCGATCCAGGCGGCGATTGCTTCCTTCGCGCGCGCGATGCACTCCTCGACCGTCCGTCCTTGCGTAATGCAGCCAGGCAGCGCTGGCACCGTCACCGTATAGATACACTCGTCCGGGTTCGGCTCCAGGATGATCGTGTAGGCGCGAGTCATTGGTCTCTCCTACAGCAGGCTTCTCAGCTCCTCGACCGTGAGGCTGGCCTGGTCGAGGATGCTCTGTAACGTCTTCGGTGCGAGAACATCGCCCGCGTGCATGGGTACGGTCACCTTCCCGGATCGCCCAGCATGGCGCAATGCCACGTGCGATCCGACGTAGGTGGTCTCGTACCAACCAGCCCGGTGCAGCGCGCGGAGCACCTCGCGGGCGGTGATCCGCGGCAGCTTCGGACTCACGCGTCACTCACCAGCGCCGCCTTCCCTGCAATGTATTCTACCAGACGGCGACACCGGACGCCGTACCCCCCAACAGGTTTAACAGATTCTCAACAATGGCTTAGCACTGCCGCGTTGCCACTCCTGTAGAATACGTCGTGAACGGTGGTGGGGGTTACTCGGTCGACCTGACTACACACCAACGTCAACGTAGACATGAGGGAAATGAACGTGGTTGTGATTCCTGCGCGCTTCAAAGTTCTCGCCGCCACGGGAGTGCTGATCGGAGGTCTGGGGGCCGCCGCGCTCGGCGGCGCCTTCGCGGCACCCTCGACCGATTTTGCCGCGGCCGACGCCGCTGCACCCACCGCCACGGCGACCGCGACGGCGACGCCAACAACCGGGGCCGCGACCGCACCGCGGGCACAGGGTAAAGGCTTCGCGCGCCACTTCGGAAACGGCAAGGGCTTCCTCGCACCCGTGGCCGGATTCCTCGGTATCAGTACCACCGATCTGCAGACGGCCTTGCAGAACGGCCAGACGCTCGCCCAGATCGGACAGGCGCACGGCAAGAGCGCGAGCGATCTGAGGACGTTCTT
>DATLRG010000747.1:0-2570 GCA_035534795.1 Chloroflexota bacterium | reverse complement strand
CCCATCATGTCCCCCCTGACAGAGCTCTAGAGGAGAATACCTCTGGACAGCCTGATGCCAAGCGAACGGCTAGCCGAGTCCGAACCAGTCGGCGGCGTCCACGTGATTGGGCGCTTGATCCGGGCGCGAGCGCCCGGGATCCGGCTGCTGCGCGCGGCACTGCTCGCCGTGGCAATCGTCGTGGGCCTGTTCCTCGGCGGCGCGGCTACGACCACGCTCCGCGCGCCGGGCGTCTACGACAAGGACTTGCTCCAGGATTACGTGATGGCGCGGGCGATCGAGGACGGAACGGACCCGTACCTGCCGATCCAGACGTTGGCCGAGCGATATCTCGGGCGCCTGCCCGAAGCGCCACGGCCCACTCCATCACCACACCCGCCGTTCGCCGGCTTTCTCCTCGTTCCGCTCACCGTCGTCGACTACCCGACGGCCGCCGCCATCTGGATGGTCCTCGAGGCGGCCTGCCTCGCGGCGTCGGTCCAGTTGCTGGCACGCGCGGCGGGAGCTCGGCTGGCACCCGCGCAAACCATCTGTATCGCCATTCTGCTGCTGGCCTGGTATCCCGTCTTCTCGGACCTGGAGAACGGCCAGTTCATGGTCGTCCTGCTTCTCCTGCTGACTGGGGCGTGGCTCGCCTTTCGCGCGGAGCGCCATGCCCTGGCCGGGGTGCTCCTCGGACTGACGGTCCTGATCAAGCCGATCACCTGGCCGGTCCTCCTGGCGTTCCTGGTCCGGAAGAACTGGCGAGTCGTGGGTCCCTCGGCCGCGACTCTTCTGATCGGCTACCTGGTGGCCGGTCTGGTGATCGGATTCGATCGCATCATTGTGTACGTCACCCGGGTGCTGCCCGCGGTCTCGACGCTCTACGGTGCGACGTCGCTCAACCTGTCACTCTGGGCGGTGGGCACACGCTTCTTCACGGGGACGGAGCTCCTGTCGGACAACGGGGTCAATCAGTCGGTCGTTCGGATCTCACCGCTGGTATCAGCGCCGCTCGCCGCCCAGATCGTCTCGATCGGCGTTCCACTTGCGCTCTTGCTGGTGGCCTGTTTGCTGGTCCGCACACACCTCGGCGACGATTGGACCCTGGGAGTCATGACCTGCGTCAGTATCCTGGTGACGCCCATCTCGTGGGGCCATTACCTCGTCCTCGCCGCCATTCCGGCCACCCTCGTCATCCAATGGCTGGTCGCGCACCGGTTCCCGGTGGCCGCGACGAACGCCGCGCTGGCGGTGGCGCTGCTGCTCGTCTGCCCAGATTTCGTCTGGGCGCATCTCGTCTTCTTCGGCAGCGGGGCGGCGGCGGCCTCGCCGGTCTCGTTCGCGCGAGGACTGTTCCTGCTGGAGCCAACCGTCGCCATCGCCGGCCTGGGCTGGCTGGCGTGGACGCTCGGCCGGCGCGAGCTACCTCACCCCCTCGCCCCCTCTCCATCGAATGGAGAGGGGGAACGATCCGGCCACGGCCGACTCCCCTCTCCACCGCGTGGAGAGGGGCAGGGGGTGAGGTAGCCCGGGCCTGGCGCCGACGCGTGGTGCCCCCGGGGGCTTTAGCCCACGTCCCTTCGCCTGCCTTTCAAGGCAGCGACGGCAGATCTGCAAACAGACCGTAGCGCATCGGGCCAATCGTCGCCCGGAGGAGGCACCGATCGACACTTTCATCGCCAACAAGACGGTCCCGCGACGCCGACGGATCCCGTCGCCGCTGCTCAGCAAAGTCCCGCGCCGCCTGGATTCCGCCTGGGCCAGCCTCGCGATCGTCGGCGTGGTCTACGCTCTCTTCATCTGGACGCGCCTCGCCGCCAACGGCTACGACCTATCGGCCTTCGTCTGGGCGGGCGACGTCTACGTCAACCCGGCCCTCGTGCCGCCGAGCCTGCACGTGCAGAGAGACTACATCGGCTACGATGGTCAGTTTTTCTATCGCCTCGCTCTCGACCCATTCACATCCAGAGCAGCCGATTTCGGGATCACGCTGGACCTGCCCGCGTACCGTCAGCAGCGGATCGTCTACCCGCTGATCGTCTGGGCGTTATCGCTGGGCGGACGGCCAGCCCTGGTGCCGAGCCTGATGATCGCGGTCAACTTCGCGGCTTTGTGCGCGATCGGCTGGCTCGCGGGCAGCTACGCGCGATCGCTCCGACGAAACGCCCTCTGGGGCATTCTCGTCGCGCTGTACCCCGGCTTCTTCTGGTCGCTGTCGCTCGACCTCTCCGAGATCCTGGAGTGCTGCCTGATCCTGTCTGGCCTGCTGCTGCTGCAACGCGGCAAGCACCTCGCCGCCGCCCTTGCCTTGACGCTGGCCGTGTTGACGAAGGAGCCAGCGCTGCTCGTCGTGGTTGGCGTCGTGATCGCAGGTGTCCTGCTCGAATGGCGGACAGAGACACGACGACACGGCTGGCGCGTCCTTCTCATCCCGGTAGTTGTCTATCTACTGGGGCAGCTATTCCTGTTTCACGTCTGGGGCCAGGTGCCGGTTTTGGCAGGCAATCATAATCTTGGACTGCCACTTCAAGGCTTGTCCGGCGCCGTGGTCCAGTTTCTCACGGAGAAGATTGGGACCTACGTCTCCC
>DATLRG010000746.1:0-3308 GCA_035534795.1 Chloroflexota bacterium | reverse complement strand
GCCCCCGGACCCTTCCCAGACACCCCCTATCCTGGTGAGCCGGGGACGGCCACGGTCACGTGGTCGCCCTGGATCTGGCCCGCGGGACCGACGACCGGCACGCGCTGGCCGGTCTTGAGATCGTAGAGGCCGACCTCGAGGTGGTACGGCCCCGGTGGGAGCGACCGGGGCAGTGCGATCTGATCGTGGTCGACGATGGTCTCGCCGGGCAACCACGCCGACGTGGGATAGACGCCGTCCGTCGGCTGGGCGTCGTGCTGGCCGGCAATCTGCCCGGACTGATTCACCAGGTGGACGAACGCGGTGTAGTCGATCTCCGCTGGCTGCTCCGCTCGCCAGCGAAGATCGACGGCGAGCGAGCCGCCAGGCACGACCGACCCCGCCACGTCCGCGCGGTCGAGGGCGATGATGCTCCCGAAATCGCCGACCGGGGCAACGGGTTCGGCGAAAGACCCGGGTGTAAAGACGCTCGGCGGAGTGATCCAGAACGATCCAACCACGACGCGCGACACGGTCTGGCCGTCCGGTCCGTCGAAAGGAACGCGCTGCCTGGTCACGGTGTCCAGGAGGCCCGCTTCGACCCAGTAGTGGCCAGGAGGGATCGCGGAGCGCAAGATCACGCGATCGTTTTCGACGGTGTAGCCGCCGGGGCACGTCGCGCTACCGGGGAAGCGCGTCTCCGTGCCGCTCGGGTAGCTCCAGTAATCGCCGTGCGCGTCATAGGCGTCGACGAACGCGACGAGTGGGTCCCCGGAGGCGCGCACGACCTGCCACTCCAGCTCGTAGCTGACGCCGCTTGCCACGGTCGGCCGCGGCGAGAGCATCGACGCGCCGACCAAACGCGGCAGCGCGTCGGCGTTGGGAACGGTCCCGCCGACCAGGATGCGCCGTGGTGGTGTATCGACCACCAGTCCCGGTTGGTCCGCCAGGCTGACGGAAAACGCAGCGACGTTCGCACCGACCGGTCGCCGGAGCGGCAGGTCGAGCTTCGCCGGCGAGGTCAGGACCCACGACGCGACCGGAACGTGCTCGACGACCCGCCAGCTCTGATCGTTCGGTCCCTGCCAGGCGACGGCAAAGGTGAGATCCCGCGTCCCCGGCGCGAGAATCAGGACCGGTTCGCCGTCGCTCGGCGTGAGGTCGATCGTGAGGTCGCCGGCCGAGGTGCCCGACGTGAGGCAGCCCAGGACCGGTGTAGACAGTTGGACGTGCTCGGGCGCGGGAGAACCGGTCAGGCGGTAGACGACGTCGCTGCCGAACCGCGCGGCCAGCGCGATGCCCGGGATGCGCGCCGCCGTTCCCAGCAGCGACCGGTCGTGGTCGTCGAGCTGGCTCTCGTGGACCACGACGTAGCGCACATTCAATCGATCGAGGGCGCTGATGGCGCGCGGCGCAGGAAACGTCCCGATGACCGCGCTCAGCGGACCGTAGGCCGGCGGCATGAACGAGCGAAAGCCGTTGACCAGCGGTCGATGATCGTAGGTCGAGAAGTAGTCACGCGGGCTCACGTGAAAGGCGTCGGCGTCGATCGGCAGCTCGACCACGGCGCCGGGGACGGGGTCCTGAGCGAGCCAGCGATAGACCGGCGGCACCGCGGCGCCGGTTTGGGCCGGGACCGGGGAGAGGTGGTTCAGCGCCTCGACCGCGCCCACCAACGCACAGGCGAGCGCCAGGGCGAGCGCGGGCTGCGCGAGGGACGGCCAGGATCGCGGACGACGGAGTCGGCTCTGCACCATCGCCAGGCCGTCGCCAGCCAGAATCGCCAGCCCGAGAACGACCAGCGCGGCGAACCGCGGGGGGACTCGTAGAGCCGTAAACCCGGGGAGATAATCGAACAGCAGGGTGTAGGGCATCGGGAATGGCAGCGAGGGCGTATCCGTGGCGCTGGAGTGAAAAACAGGTCCAAAGCAGAGCGCGCTGCCCACGAGGACCATCGCGAGCGGAGCGATCACCGCCGCCCGGCGGCGCTGGAACAGGCCGACGACCGCGAGGACGATCGCCAGTGTGCCGGGGTAGAGGTGCCGTTCGCCGGCGCCCAGCGGCGCCCGCGACCACGGTACGTGGTAGAGCAGCCGCACGAGCGGATCGATCAGCACGACGACCTCCGATGGCGTGGCCGCGAGAAAGTTTGCCGGCCAGGCCGAAAAGGCGGTTGCCTCCCCGAGCGTGCGCTGGAGCCCGAAGGCCCGCTCAACGGCGAAGTACGGCAGGACCAGCGGCAGCCCCACCAGCGCAGCGATCCCGGCGCTGGCGGCGAGGGGTAGCAGGCGCCTGAGCCGCGACGAGCTCGCTCTTGTCTGGAGCAAACGCGCCACCACGTAGATCGCGATGCCGCTGCCGAGAATGAAGGCGTAGTAGAACGACACCAGCACCTGCAAGAGCGACGCGAGCGCGAAGCCAGCCGCCCAGCGGTAGCGCCCGGTCGCCAGGTAGCGATCGAAGCTCCAGAGCGCGAACGGGGCCCACTCGATCGAGACGTTCGGGAGCTGCGCCAGGTGATCGAAGCGCCACGGGTTGAAGCTGTACAGAATGCCGGCGACGACCCCGGCGCTGCGCGAGCCGGTGCGCTGGGCGACGAAGAGATACATCCCGTAGCCGGCCAGAAAAAACGAGAGCAGGGTCAGAGCGTTGAGCGCCAGGACGGGGTTATCCGTCAGCAAGACAATCGGCGTGCCCAGGACGATGTCGGGAACGCTGCTATCCGAGTAGGCCAGGCTCAATGGGAACGGATAGAGGATGTTTCCATCGAACAGGTGGATCGGGTCGTGCGTGAGCTGGTAGGCGCCGAAGCCAAGGACCCAGGCGTATTCATAGGGGTCGCCAGCGTCGTGGACGTGGTCGCCGAGATCGACGGCGTACGGGTAGGTCAGGGCGATGGTGAGCAGGACGAAGAGGACGACCGGCGCGAGGGCCCGGGTAACGCTGGTTCTCAACGGGGAAGCAACCTCCACGCGGAGATACGGTACCACGGGATCAAGCGACGATCAAGGGGTGAGGCAGCCCGCCAATGGTTCACGCGACCAAACCCACGGTGTTAGAATGGGTTTGGCGCCGCTTCACCGATTCCACGGTCGCGGGATCTCGTTCCGCCGCCAGGAGGGTAAGTGGTGCATCCACCAAGTTTAGGCCACTCTTGGGAGCAGGCCGACGCCCGAGCGACGACGCGGCTGGTGTCGACGGCGACGCCCCCACACGAAAGGATGCCGGTGCTTGTTCCAATAGGCCGTCGCGTCGGTGACCGCTTGGGCAACCTCCTCCCACGTCTCGAAGCGGCGCCCTTTGAGCGCCAACGAGCGGAGAATCTTCCA
>DATLRG010000745.1:0-3195 GCA_035534795.1 Chloroflexota bacterium | reverse complement strand
CAGCACCACGCGGACTCGGGCGATCCATCGTGTCACGGTGCGCCTCCGGGCAGTGGCGATCCGACCAATCGTCGGTACGCGTCGCCGTATTTCTGGCTGGTGCGGACGACGACGTCGGGCGGCAGAACGGGTGCCGGCGGCTCCTTGTTCCAGCCGCTCGACTCGAGCCAGTCGCGCACGAACTGCTTGTCGAAGCTGGGTTGATCGCGTCCGGGCTCGTACAGCTCCGCGTCCCAGTACCGCGAGGAGTCCGGCGTCAGCAGCTCGTCGATCAGAATGAGCCGATCGTCCAGGATGCCGAACTCCAGCTTGGTATCGGCGAGGATCAGCCCGCGGGTCAGCGCGTATTCGCGGGCGAATTGATAGATTCTGAGCGACACGTCGACGATCTCCCGCGTCAGGTCGCTTCCCACCACGCTGGCCATGGCCTTGACGCTCATGTTTTCGTCGTGGCCGCTCGCCGCTTTGGTCGCTGGCGTGAAGATCGGCTCGGCCAGACGATCGTTCATCAGTAGCCCCGGTGGTAGCTTCTGTCCACAAACGGTCTGTTGTCGACTGTACTCGGCCCACGCCGATCCGGCCAGGTACCCGCGGACGACGCATTCGACGTCGATGCGCCGAGCCTTCCGGGCCAACATCGAGCGCACGACCAACTGATCGGCGTGGCGGCGGACCGACTCGGGGTATTCCTGCACGTCGGTGCTGAGCAGGTGATTCGGGACGATCCCCCGCGTCCGACCAAACCAGTAAGCGCTGAGCTGGTTCAGGACCGCGCCCTTGTCCGGAATCGGCGTCGGCAGCACCACGTCGAAGGCCGAGATGCGGTCGGTCGCCACCAGTAGCAAGTGATCGCCGAGATCGTAGACATCTCGGACCTTCCCGCGAAACAGGAACGGCACGCCGTCGAGGCGTGACTCGGTCAGCAGCGGATGCGCCACGTTCTACCTCCGAAGTTCAGCCCGCCTAGATTATAAGGCACGCGACGCGCAGTCTCAACGCGCTGGCAAGAAACTTGTTGTTCCGGACGAATGAAGGACGAGCCGGCGGCGAAGACACTCCGGTAGACAAGCCCGAGGGCGCGATGCTATAGTGTGCGCGAACTCGTAACGGGCTAGCGTCAGGTATGACTTTTTCGGGAGGTAGTGTCGTGGAGCTCGCGGAGACCCTGGCCCGTTTGCGACGAGACACGGGGACAACGATGGCGGCACTGGCGCAGGCCGTTGGGATCGATCCACTGGCGATCGAGCGGATCGAACGAGGAGAAAACCGCGATCCAGAACGGCAGCTCGTGGTCGATCTGGCGCGCGCACTCGAACTCAACGACGCCCAGACCGACGAGCTGCTCTGGTCGGCGAACCACCTGCCAGATCGGACCCGGTCGCAGGACCCACGGGAGTCGCACAGCGTCGCGCTCTTCGTCGATCACGAGAACGTCTACATCGCGCTCAACGAGCTGATCCGCACGATGCCACCTGAATTCCAGGCCGCCGAAAGACGGAAGACCGAGCCGTCCGCGCTGGCGCTGCAGTTGCGCTCCGCCGCGGAAGAGGTCGGCTGGGTCAAGGCCGCGCTCGCCGTCGCCGACTGGGAGCGACTACCGGCGGGGCAGGTCAAAGAGTACCTGAAGCTACGTTATCAGGTGGACTACAACCTCCCGGGTCGCAACAATGCCGATTTGAAGCTGAGCGATGCCATCCGCAACGTCCTGGAAGACGACGAATACGCCGATGTCGATTCATACATCCTGGTGACTGGCGACGGCGGCTACCTGGCGGTCCTGGAGACGCTGCTTCGTCGGCAAAAGCGCGTCTACGTGTGGGGTGTTCGCGGTGCGACCAACCATCTGCTGGTCCAAAACGCCAGCGCGGTCGCCTGGGTCGACGAGATGCTCGATCTTCCGGTGACGCGGCCCGGTAGCAACGGCCGCCACGCCGAGGATGGATCGAGCGGGAATCCAGGCAGGACAGACTACCAGGGCATGAGCGTTGGGAACGACGTCAGCCGCCTCGAAGCCCTGGCGATCCACCTCTCGAAGTATCTTCAGGCGCGGTCCTGGTCGTTCATCACCTTCGTGCGATTTCTAGGATTCCTCGACGAGACCGGCCTCTTCGGACAATCTCGTGAAGAGCAGCTCGCCTGGCTCATGCACACCAAGGAAACCGAGGTCCTGCGCGAAGAGATCGTGGACGATCCAGCCGACCCGACGCGCATCGCCCGTCGCTTTTACCTGAACGATCGGCATCCGCTGGTCCAGCGGGCGCAGGCCATCCGGTCGCGCGTGGGAGAAATCGTTCCCGTCGGAGGTCGTGGGTTGGCCTTCGGCCTGGTGGTCGATCGTTTGATCGGCGATCCACGCCTCGATCTCACCGACGTCCAGGCCAAAAACTGGCTGACGTGGCTCGCGGATGCCGGGTTGTTGCACGCGGAACAGGTCCCTCACTTCCGCAAAGAGGGTGTCACGGTCACCCTTCTTCGGCAGAGTCCCGGCGCCTGGGACGAGGCCGTGCATCTGGACGCCGGCTCGGACCGCGACCGTCTGGTACGAGCAGCCGAGTTCGCCGTGGTCCAGATGGCGAATTTTCTCGATCGGCACCCGCACTTCGGCTGGATGGCGTTGTCACAGCTCCTGAATCGTATGGCCGGTGGCTTCAGCGCGGCGGGGACCGTGCTGCCGTCGATGCCGCGCCAGGACGCGAAGCAGGCGGTTGCCGTCGCGCAGGACGAAGGACTGCTGATCATCGAACAGATCCCCAACCTGAAGACGGGTGGCACGACCACCGTGGCACGGCTGAATCGCGCAGGACCCCGCGTCGCCGAGCTGATTGCGCTGAGGGACACGTTGATCCGTCGTCTTGCCACGATGCTGGTCAACCGCTCCGCCGTTTCGCGGTCGGCCTTTCAGGCCGCGATTGCGGATCACGCCCGGCTGGGCGTTGAAGATGCCGCGGGCTGGGTTGATTTCCTGGTGGCCGAAGGTGTCTTCCTGCTCGATCCGGGCCACGATGGCTCGACCGGCGCACTCCGCGCCGACGAGCAAGACCTGATCGTGTCGCGGGTGTTGTTCCGCCCCGCTTCTCCGTCACTAGAGCCACCGAACGTCGATGAAGAAGCCAGGGAACACGGATCGGGCGTGGTGACCTAGCACTCTATCAAGCGGGGCGTGAGGGAATGGCTGGGTGGAACAGTTGCCTCGCG
>DATLRG010000744.1:0-3779 GCA_035534795.1 Chloroflexota bacterium | reverse complement strand
AGATGGTGGGATCTGGCTGGTGGAAAAATCGCCCCGCGGGGCCATTTTTCCACCAGCCAGATCCCACCATCTCCCCTGCGAGTAGCTAGTGCTCCGTCAAGGGGGAATGGAAAAAGGAGGCTGACGATCGTCAGCTTCTTTGGTCAACCCCCACTCCGGCCGAACCCATACAGGAAATTGGTCGCCGTTGACTGGACCGTGACGCTCCAGCCCAGGTCCGTGAGCTTCGCGGTCAGTTGATCGGGCCGATAGAAGAGCTTGACGATCCGGAACTCACGCCGGTCGTTGAGGCGGCGATTGGCGGTCAGGGCGGCTGGTCCGTCGAGGCGATGATCGACGGCGGTCGATGCTTCGTTGTAGGCCGAATCGACGAAGAAGACGCGGCCGTTCGGTGCGAGGCACGAGCGCACCAGGCCCCAAAAGGGATCGAAGCTCACTGGCGGCACGTGGGAGAGCCAGAATCCGAAGAAGACCACGTCGTACTGGGCGTCGGGCTGCCAGGAGAACAGGTCGGCCTCGACGTACCGGACGGCGGGTCGGCATACCCGCGCCCGGTTGATCGCCAGGACTTCCGGCGATGCATCCACCACGGTGAGATCGTCGGAGTACCGGGCGAGGCGCTCGGTCCAGAGGCCGGTCCCCCCGGCGAGCTCCAGGATGCGTCCCGTTGGCGCGAAGGTATCCAGGGCCCGGGCGACCTCGCCGACTTCGTCGAACCACTGCTGGTTGAGCGCCGCGCCCCGGTCGTAGCGTCCCCGGCGCAGGAACCACTCGTCGTACTCGCCGGCGCGCGCCCGGTAGTAGGCAATCTGCTCGCCGAGCAAGCTGTCGAAAGCAGCATCCGGGTTCATCCCGCACCCAGCTCGACCAGCGCTGCCTGCAGCCCCGCCTCGTGCTGGTAGTCGAGCAGCCGCTTCAAGGTCGAGGGCAGGAGTGGAATCCCTTCGCGCAGGTTGCGCTCGCGGCTGCGCAGCTCCGGCTCGCCCGGCAGCAGCACTTCCTTCACCCCGTCGGCAACGTCTGACTTCTTCACGTCGTCGATCATGCGGTCGACCCGCGCGGTGAACTCCGCGATCGGCATGAACATCTCCGGATTCAGTGCGAGGAAGAAGTGGCCGAGGTCGTGCTCCTGCGCGCCGCCACGGAACGTCTCCCGATCGTGGTCCAGGCAGAACTTCGCGCCGCTGAGCAGGCCGGCCAGCGTTTCCATGACCAGGGCCAGGCCATAGCCCTTGTGTTCAGCGATCGGCACCCCCAAGCCCTCGCGCGCGTCGGCCGGGTTGGTAGACAGATGGCCGTGTTTGTCCATCAGCCAGCCCAGAGGAATCGGCTTGCCCTCGGCGATCGCCAGGCCGATTTTGCCCTGCGCGACGACGCTCATGGCGATGTCGAGGAGAATCGGTAGGTGCCGTTCGGCCGGGATGCCGACGCCGAGCGGGTTGTTGCCGAACGTCGGGCTGACGCCTCCCCAGGGCGCGAGGACGAGACCGCCGTTGGTCGTGGCGAGGCCGATCAGGTTCTCGCGCAGCATCAGCCAGGCGTAGTGGCCGGCCGCGCCGAAGTGGTTCGAGTGCTGGACGCCGACGATGCCAACGCCGTTCTCCTTCGCCCGAGCGATCGCCTCGCCGGTCGCGACGACACTCACCCACTGACCGGGGCCGTTGTCGCCGTCGATCCGCGCGCTGACGCCGGTTTCCTTGATGCGCCGGATGTCGGGGCGCGGGTTCATCTGCCCCGCCTTGATCCGGCGGCAGTAGCCAGGAACGTCGCCCATGTTGTGAGTCGGCTGGCCGCGCAACGCCGACTCGAGCTGGACCTCGGTGATGGCGCGGGCGCCGTCTTCCGGGAGTCCCGCCTGGAGGAACGCCTCGATCCCGTAAGCCCGCAGGCTCTCGACCGTGACGCGGGTCGCCGGCTGAATCGCGTGAATGTCCATTGACTCTTGCTCCTCTATGCGATGCGATACTTTGCCACTTTGGCCGGGTCCAGCTCAATGCCCAGTCCCGGCGCTTCGGGCGCGTAGGCGAAGCCTGCTTCGAAGCGCGGAGACTCTCGCAAAATGTCCTCGGCCAGGTAGAGTGGTCCCAGGGTGTCGATGGGATGATTCAGGTTGCGCAGGGCGGTCGCGACGTGGACGGCGGCTGTCGCCGCGATGCTGGACTCGAGGCCCGATCCCATCGCGCAGCCGATGTTCGCCACCTCGAAGGTCTTGATCAGTTGCACGGCCTCGCGCACGCCGTGGCGAAAGACCGGGATGCTGACGACGTCACAGGCGCGCTCGCGGATGATCTCCAGCGCGACCGTGCGTTGGAGGTAGCCGATGTGATACATCGTCCGAACCCCCAGCGCCTCGCCGATCCGCTTCAGACCCAGGATGTCGTCGTTGGGGGCGGGCTGCTCGAGGACCTCGATCTGGCAGCCGTTGTCGAGCGCCTGGCGGAAGCGCAAGATCGACTGGCCGGCGGAAAAGGCACCGTTGTCGTCCGGGCGCAGCGGCACGTCCGGACCGATCGCTCGCTGGATCGCGGTCAGCGCCTCCACGTCCCAGGGGGTGCCGGTCTTCACTTTGATCACGTTGCGGAAGCCGTTCTCGACGGCATCTCGCGCCTGACGCACCATCACCGCGACGTCGCGATCGGACGGAACGTTCCAGGTGAGCGGCACCCGTTCCCGGTACTTACCGCCGAGATACTGGTACAGCGGGATGCCGAGGATCTTGCCGACGAGGTCGTGGAGGGCGATGTCGAGGCCAGCCACCATCACCGTATTCTCGTGCAGGTTGGCGGCCCAGAGCCGCTCCAGCAGACCCTCGAGGTCGAACGGGTCCTGGCCGATCAGCACGCGCCCGAGCACTTCCTCGACGTACTCGCGCGTGCCGCGCCCGACCGATGCCCGGTTGCCTTTGATCGCGATGTCACCCAGGCCGGTGGGTCCGTCGTCGGTGTGAATCTGGACGACGACGGTGCCCGTCCATTCCGACGCCGCGATGCCCCGGGCAATCGTGGCCCCGCCGGCGTAGCGGAAGGCGAGCGGGATCTTGAGATACTGCGCCTCGACCGACGAGATTCTCACCAGAATCATCCCTCCCGCGGCTCAGAAATTATCTCAAGACTGTTGTTTGGGCGCCCCAGGGGCGCCCAAACAACAGTCTTGAGATAATTTCTGAGCCGGACTCGGCCGATAGTCCAGACATTCTTCGAGCACCGTTCTCAGGACCACGGCCTGATTGTGCTGTTCGTCGCGCGCGCCGTAGAGCAGGGTGATCGGCCCCTCCTGCGCCTGCTCGGCGAGCTGGTGTACGTTAACTTGCTGGGCGGGCTGATCCAACTCGGCCCGGTAACGCCGTTGGAATTCGTCCCACCGCGCGGGATCGTGGCCAAACCACCTCCGTAGCTCGTCGGTGGGACCAATCTCGCGCAGCCAGGCGTCCAGGTGGAGCGCCTCCTTCCGCAGGCCGCGTGGCCAGACGCGGTCGACCAGGATGCGTTTCCCGATACTGGGCGTGTCGACGTCGTAGACTCGCTGGAGTCGGATCTCCGGGCGGTCCGGCATGCGCCCCTGCTCATCCAAGAGATGGGCATAGCATGGTGGCTCTCCACCCATCGTCGTGTGCCTCACTTTCGACCGGGGCCGGCCATCCCGGCCCGTGTCAATCCCAGGTATCGCGCGGGACAACACCCGCGTACTCTCCATTGTGCCGCGCTGGACAACGCTGTCAAGTGACTCTGACTTGTGCAGAGGTCCAGGGGAGCGTTTCGGACACAGTTGGTGGGAAAGTT
>DATLRG010000743.1:0-4806 GCA_035534795.1 Chloroflexota bacterium | reverse complement strand
TTCGCGATCTTCGTGGTCCAGACGTCTCCCGCGCGGCGTTTCGTGTCGTTCGTGGTCCAGACGTCACCTCCCTCGCGCCGTGAGGAGACGCTGGCACTCAGTATGCCGTGGCTTCCCTTGCTTGGCGTGGGTCGGGCTAGCGAGTCAAAGGCATCGTTTAGCCAGCGATGACTGCTCGTCTGCTCTGACTCCTGACGCCTCGTCCGAGGAGGGGTCCGATGTTCCTTGCCAATTTCACGGTGGAGGCGAAGTCGACTGTCGACGCCGATGAGATCTGCCGCCTGTTTCGCCATGCCCTGCACCTGATGCAGGAACCGGGGTACGTGGATGCGATTTGTACCGTCAGCCTCGACGATCCGCGGGCGATTCTCGTGGTCGAGCGCTGGGGAAACTTGCAGTCGCTCCGAGCCTGGATCGCCTCGCCGCCGCGCCACCAGCTTCTCCAGCAGGTCACACCGCTGATCGAGGGGCCGGTGGAGACGACGGTGTGGGAGGAAAGAGTCTGACCTCACGACTCCCAGTGCTCGACGAAGACGACGCGCAGGTTGCCCCGGATGCGCAGGACTTCGGTGAAGGTGTGGTCGCCCTGGCGTTGATAGCGTAGATCGACGAAGCTCGTCCCAACCGGCACGTGCTCCAGGGTGACCGAACGGAGCCACTCTGGCAGCTCCGGGCGGACGATCCACAGCTCGTTGCGTGGCGCTTGCGGGACGAGGCCGAGCATCGCCCGCAGAAGCAAGAGCGTGGCACCTGCCGCCCACGCCTGCGGGCTGCACGCCACGGGATAGCGGATCGGCACCCGATACTGCTCTCGGTCGTAGCCGCAGAACAGCTCGGGGACACGCAGGTCTGGAAAGTGTCGGACTGCTTCGAAGAAGCCGGAGACCTGGGTCTTCAGGCGAGCCTCCTCGCCGTATCGCTTGAAGCCGAGCGCGATCAGCGAGTTGTCGTGTGGCCAGACCGATCCGACGTGATAACCCATCGGATTGTAGCGCACCTCCCCGGTCGCGAGCGTGCGGATACCCCAACCGGTGAACAAATCCGGCTGCATGAGGCGGTCGGCAATGCGGCTGGCCCGTTCGATCGGGACGATGCCGCACCAGAGCGTCTGACCCGGATTCGAGCTGATCACCTTCGCCTGATTCTTGTCGCCGTCCAGCGCCAGGCAATAGAAGCCCTCGTCTTCCATCCAGAACTTGTCGTTGAAGGCGTCGCGCAGCCAGTTTGCCAGATAGAGGTTCCGGTTGGCCTCTGATTCATCTCCCAGGGCGTGGTAAATCTCGCTGGCGCCGAGCCGCGCGGCGTAGGCGTATGCCTGGACCTCGACCAGGGCCACCGGCGGTTTGATCAGATCGCCGTTCTTATACATGATCGCGTCCCAGGAGTCCTTCCAGCCCTGATTGGTCAGGCCCGACCCGGAGAGGCGCTCGTACTCGAGAAATCCGTCGCGGTCCAGGTCCCCGTACGATGCCATCCAGTCGAGCGCGGCGCGCAGATTCGGCTCGAGCTCGCGGAGCAGCGCGACGTCGGCGGTGACCCGGTAGTACTCGGCGAGCAGGATGACGAACAGGGGCGTCGCGTCGACGGTCCCGTAGTACGGGTTAAAGGGGATGATGTTGCAGTGAGCCAGCTCGCCGCGCCTCAGCTCGTGCATGATCTTGCCTGGCTGCTCGTCGCGCCAGGGGTCTACTTTCGTTCCTTGAAGGCGAGCGAGGAGTCGCAGGATGTTCGCGGACTGCTTCGGGTACCACGTGTGCTGCAAGCCCACGAGCAGGCTGTCGCGCCCGAACAGCGTCGCGAACCAGGGGATGCCCGCGGCGGGAAATGGCTCATCGGGCGGTCCACTCTGCAGCAAGTGCAGGTCGAGCAGCGCGCGTCGGACGAGATCATCCCAGACCTGGTTGTCGGTGTGCATCGTGGGCTGCTCGTCCAGCCAGTGCGCGTAGTCGGTCGTGCCACGTTCGACCAGCGCTGGCAGGTCCGGCATCGCCCGCGGCGGGTTGGACGTCGCGATCGCGACAGTCACCTGCAAGCGCAGTGTCGTCGAGGACCGCGGCCCGAGGTGCAGGTCGTAGACGACTTGCCCGCCCGAGCACGAGGACGGCGATGGAGCGAAGTGGATCGAGGTGATCCGGCTGATCTTGTCGATTCCGTCGTAGCGAAACACCAGCGTGCTGTCCTGCCAGGTCGGCGGGGAGAGCGTTCCTCGCTCGGAAACCTGCAGGAACCCGCGAATCTGGAACATGTCCGCGAAATCGGCATCGAAGAAGACCACCAGCTCGATCGGCATAGGCAAGACGCTGAAGTTCGTGATCGTGAGGACTTCGTCGACCGCTTCCTTGCTAATGACCCGCTCTCGGTGGATCGTGAGCGACTCCTTGGGAATGACGACGCCGTTCGGCAGGCGCAGGTCCGGGTTCGTCAGCTCCTGGATTTCGGCGAACCGCATCTCGCCGGTCGACAGCAGGTACGTCGGCGGAATGCCTTCGAGGACCAGCTCGTAGGCGCTCAGGAAACGCGTGTCTTGATGGTACAGGCCGAGCCCATTGACGTTTCCTCGCGGCACGTTTCCGTTCAGGTCGGTGAGGAGAAACAGGTCCTCCTCCTTGATGACGATGGTCTCACGAATGTCCTGGGCGCCTGTCGCGACGGCGTATTCGGCGTTCCGGGGGCCTACCGTGTGACTCTCGTTTTCGACGAGCTTCTCTTGCTGCCCCGGCGGCACTTTGCTTGGTGCGACCTGACTCTGGTCCTGGGGTTGGGTTGGCGGAGGGTCGCGGGGCGCTTCGGCCTCGGCCATATTATTCCTCCCGTGGTTGGGCGACGCGCGCTCGTGCCTCTACCTGGCCATTGGCAGATGGCTCCGGGGTTACCGCGCGGCGCGGCAAGCTGAACGAGATCGTCGTCTTCGCCGGCGAGCTCTCGGCGCGGATCCAGCCGCCACTTTCTTCGACGATCCGCTTTGCCAGATAGAGCAGCAGGGACGGGCGGGACACCGTCGCCTCGGTGGCGGCCGATGGGACGACGCCGAAAGGGCGGAAGAGGTAGGGGATGGCTTCGGGCGGGACCGTGGGACCGTGGTCGGCCACCGCGGTGGTCGCGATCCCATCCCACGCCGACACGCAGACGCCAATCTCCCCGCCGCGAGGCATCGCTTCCTCGGCTTGCTTCAGCAAGTCCGCCAGCGCCTCGGCGAGAAGCCCCGGGTCGCCTTCCACCTCGGCCGGGCGCGTCTCGACGACGAAGTGGTACTGGCCCTTCGGCAGGGTTGCCTCGAAGCGCGCGACCTCATCGCGCGCCAGCTTGGCCAGGTCGATCGGTTCGCGGTGCAGACTGACGGCCGGCAGGTGGACCTGCGCCGACTTCAAGAGTTGGTCCGCCAGTCGATTGGCTCGGTCGGCAGCGTCGACGATCATCTCCAGCTCGTGGCAGACCGATGTTCCCTGAACGGCCGGGTTGCGCAATGCCACCTCGGCATAGCCTTTGACGACGGTCAGCGGGTGGCGGAACTCGTGCGCCGCCGACGCGACGAACTCGCTGCGCAGCCGCTCCTCTTCGACGAGCGGGGTGATGTCGAAGAAGGCGGCGACGCTGCCCACGATCTGGCCGCTGGCCTCGCGCAGCGGCGCGGCATTGACCAGTAAGTGCGTTTCGTAGCCGTTGGGTCGGCGAATGACTATTTCTTCGCCGGGAATGGTCACCCCTTCGCGCATCGCGCGGGACGTGGGCAGCTCGTCGTGCGTCAGGACCGTCCCATTCGGCCGATAGACGCGCCGCAGGACCGGATACTGGGCGCTCGTCGAATGCGGCCGGAGCTTGATGCCGAGCAGCCTCTCCGCGGCCGCGTTCGCGAGCACCAGCTCGTCGGACGTGCTGACGCCGATGATGCCGGCGGGAGACGTTTGCAGGATCGCGCTCAGTCGGTTGCGTTCCTGGGTCAGACGGTTGTCCGCCTCGGCGAGCTGGTCCAGGGTCCGCGCCAGCGACGCGGCCATCTCGTCGAGCGCGTCGCCCAGCCTTTCGAGCTCGTCGCCGGAGCGGATGGTGACCCGGACACCCAGGTCGCCGCGGCTCCAGGCGCGCGCGGCTTGCCCCAGTGTAAGGATTGGTCCGATGATCTGGTGCGAGAGATAGAGGGAAGCCCCGATACCCAGGACGAGGGCGAGGAGGAACGACGCCAGGTCGACGACGATGACCTGGGCGAGCGTTCCCTCGGCAACGGAGGCCGGCTGGAGGACGGCGGCAACCCACTGGTACCGCGGTGACGGGACGGCGGCGCCGAGCTGCGAACCGGAGAGCAAGGGAAAGGGCCCGGATTGCTGCGTGGCGGGGACGCCGTGAATGGCATCGCGGATCAAAGGAGCGCCCGACAGGTCTAGCAACGGCGGATTGCTCTCCCAGCGATTGCTCGCGAACGCGAGGCGGCCGGTCGGGTCGGTGATCAGGATGACGCGGCCGCCGCTCAGCGGGACGGACCAGAGCTTGGCGCGAAAGTACTCGAGGTCCATCGACACCAGCACGGCCCCAACCGGTCGGCCACTCGCGTCGTCGACGGGGACCGACACGACGGCGGTGGGACGGGGCACGCGCCGGCCGATGACGATCGGCGACACCTGCACGCTGTTGAACTCCATGGTCCGTTGGAAGTATGGCCGGTCGGCGACGTTGACGCGGGGCCGGTCGGGCTCGTACGGCAGCATCTCCCCGACGCTCTGCCCCTGGGCGTTGACGATTCCGACGTTGACGAATTGCAGATAGATGGGACGTAGCGCCTGGAGGCGAGGGTCGAGGACCCGCGGGTCGAAT
>DATLRG010000742.1:0-2321 GCA_035534795.1 Chloroflexota bacterium | reverse complement strand
ATGTTCCACACGCACCATCCCGCGGTTCCCGCTTGACGAAACACTAGACCGGGGCTGGGACGACTGCGCGGCGCTCTTCTTCGGCGCTCAGTCGTTGGCGCAGGTGTTGCAGGTGCTCACGCTCCGTCGTGGCGGCTGCCGCCACGAGCGCCAGCTTGCGGTCGATCATGCCGAGACGTCGCTCGGCCAGGCTGATCGCCGCTCGGAGGACCTGCGCCCGGACCTGGGGATCGGTCGCGTCGCGAAGCTGGTTGTGCAGGTGAGTCCGCACGTCGTCGGCGTCGAGCATCTCGGAGATCTCGGCCAGGGAGAAGCCGATCACTTCGCGCAGCCGCTTGATCTCACGCAGTCGCTGCACGTCGCTGTCGTCGAAGAGGCGGTCGGAGCCCTTGACCCGAACCGCCGGTCGCAGGAGTCCCAGTTCTTCGTAGTAGCGGATGGCCCGCGGGGTCAAGCCGACCTCGCGGGCCACGACGCCGATCGGCTGAAGATCGGTCGCCACTTCGCTGAAGGCAGTTAACGATAACATAGCATCTCTCGTCCGTGTTCCTCTCGGGGCGCGGTCCCGTTCGGCGGGGTTATCGTGCCGCGGGACCTTTCCCTACCAGGAATTATGCGACGTCCTTCCGCGAACGTCAAGGAATGACGTTCGCGTCCAAGCGCCTGGCCGGGCCCTTCGACGAGGGCCGGCAGGCATCGCAGGGGCGGTAGCCGAGGGCGATGGCCTCGTCGTCGGAGCCCAGGGGCAGGCGCTGTTCGTCCGGGAGCTGACGCGCTTGCCGACAGGTGGGGAAGCAGTACGCCTGGGTCGCCAGGTTGCCGACGTACCGAATGCCGCCGCGCGCCAGGCCCTCCAGCCAGGCCGGATCGACGCCCTCCGCGGCGAGGAGCGCGCGCTTGGCGGTGTCGCCGCCGAGGCCATACTCGCCGATGCGACCGTCGCGGCGGACCACCCGGTGGCACGGGATCAGCAGCGGCACCGGATTGCGGCCCACCGCCGACCCGACGGCACGGACTGCCAGCGGCCGGCCCACCTCTTTCGCGATCCACGAGTACGAGCGGACCTCGCCGAACGGAATCTCCGCGGTCTTCAGAAGCACCGCTCGCTCGAAGACCGTCGTGCCACGCAGATCGAACGGCAACGCCTGTCGCGCCTCCGCGACGGCTAGCTCGCCGTTCAAGTACGCCATCACCGCCGCGGCCAGCGCGGCGGGCGGATCGGCGACCGGGCGGACCGGTCGCCGGAAGTGGGTCTGGAACGTCTGCTCGAACTCAGCCGCGGTCTCGGTCCGCATGATCGCCGCGATGCCGATCTCGTTGTAGGCGATGAAAGCCGGCCCGAGCACGGTGTCGATGATCCAGTAGCTATCCGCCAGCACCGGTCAGTATCCCAGCTGCTTGTCGGTGACGTTGCGCAGCGGCTCGTTCTTGACGAAATGCCCGACGTTCTCGAAGAAGATCGACCACATCAGCTCGGTCGTCAACGTCGAGCCGCCCGAGACGTGCGGCGTGATGATCAGGTTCGGAACGTCCCAGAGCGGGCTGTCCGACGGCAGCGGTTCCGTCTCGGTCACGTCGAGCGCGGCACCGTGGAGGTGGCCGTCGTTCAAGGCGGCGATCAGCGCCGATTCCTGCACGATCCCACCGCGCGACACCGCGACGACGTACCCGCCCTGCTTGATTAAGCGGATCTCCTCCGCGCCGATCATGCCCCGGGTTTGCGGCGTGATCGGCGCGCTGATGACCAGGACGTCGATCTCGCGGAGCATGTCGTGGAGGCGATCGAGGCGCCAGACCGACGTGACGTGCTCGTTGGCTGGGACGTCCTGCGCGTCGACGGCGAGGACGTTCATCTCGAAGCCGTGGGCGCGCCGGGCAATGGCCCTGCCGATGTTGCCGAAGCCGACGATGCCCATCGTCTTGCCGTCGATGCCGCTCAGTCGTCGGTACCCTTCGCCGCGCAGCCAGGTGTGGCAGCCCTTGGCGTGGTCGAAGAAGCGCAAGGCCCGGGTGAGCGTCAGCAGCATCGCGAAAGTATGCTCGGCGATAGTCGCGGCGTGCGCGCCGCGCGCGTTCGTCAGCACGACGTCGCTCTCGCGCAGCTCGGGGATGCCGTGGACGAACTCGATGCCGGCGCTGGGAGCCTGAATCCAGCGGAGCTGCTTCGCGGCGAGGAAGAGCTCCCGGGTCGGATTGCCGAAGTAGGCGTCAGCACCCGCGATCTGCTGCCTCGCCTCATCTGGCGAGGTGACGCCGACGAACTGGACCTCGGGATACGCAGCGCGAAACGACACCAGATGCTCATCGTTGGGGCGGCCGCC
>DATLRG010000741.1:0-8517 GCA_035534795.1 Chloroflexota bacterium | reverse complement strand
TATTTGTTGGCGTGTCGGTCGCGGTCGGCGTGTCCGTTGCGGTGTTAGTCACGGTTGGCGTATCCGTTGGCGTATCCGTTGGCGTGTCCGTCGCAGTTGGCGAGTCGGTCGGCGTATTCGTCGCAGTGTCGGTCGCGGTCGGCGTATTCGTCGGCGTATTCACCGGCGTATTCGTCGGGGTGTTGGTGTCGGTTGGCGTATTCGTCGCGATTGGCGTATTCGTCGCCGTATTGGTCGCGGTCGGCGTGCTCGTCGAGGTTGGCGTGAACGGCGCGTCCTTGAACTGGAAAGTCACCGTCGTCCCAACCGCGCTAGGGGGTACGGTGATCGTTTGGGAAGACGGCGAGGGGAGCGAGTAGCCGGGAGGCGCCTGGGTCTCGGTCAGGACATAGGATCCCGGAAAGACCTGAGCGATCGTGCAGGTGCCGGTGCCGTCGGTCGTGCAGGGGTTGGGCGTCGCGGACGGCACGACGGTCGTGCCGTCAGACTGATAGAGGGTAAACTGCGCGTTCGCCAGCGGCGCGCCATTCAGGTCAACCTTCTGGGCCTGTACCGACGCGCAGTTCGCGACCGTAATATTTTGCGGCGGGATGTAGTCCTTCAATTCCGCCGTGCCCCCAGAGCCCGACGCTCGGCTCTTGACCCAGACGTTCGCGAAGTTTTCGCACACGCCCGTCGGGAAGAGATTGGATGCTGTGAGGTCGATGCCCGCCTCGCCGAAGGTTCCAGCGAGGGGAGAGGCGTTGTTGTAGGGATCCGTAAACGTGGCGGTGTTGATGCCGGCCACGGCCGAAACCGGCTGGCTAGGCGCGACCCACGTCGTCCCATTCCAGGTGAAGAAGGATAGCGTCGGCGTGCCTCCAGCGGTATCGTCATAGTTGACCAGGATGTCGCCCACCGTTCGGACCGGGTTCACCCCGTTGGGCTCCAACTGCTTGCTCTGGTTGATCTCGAAGTCGATGTGGTTGTCTCCCGCCTTACCCCCGCTGTAGTTGACAATCTCGAACCCGAGGAAGAGGTACACCTCGTTGTTGAAAACCTGGTGGTAGGCGTAGAACGCCTGCAGTGACGTCTTGCTTGGCGAGCTGCCGGTGGTCACCGCCGGGTTGATCGTATCTTCCTTGGCGCCTCCCGTGAAGAGAGTTGTTGAGCCGCCGGCAATGTACGTTGCGATTGCCGTGCCCTTCACATCGGTCCAGTCGAGGGCGCAGTCGTGAGCCATGTTCCCGTCGGAGGCCTCGAAGCCGCCAAAAGTGGAGGGGCAGGTGCTTGGCTTGACCACCAGCACTTTCTTCGGCAGCAGCGGCGTTGGCGTGCTGGTGGCGGTCGACGTGCTGGCGGCGGTCGACGTGCTCGTGGAGGTCGCTCCGTTCGCGGCGACAGCGCCGTTCGGAGTCCCTGTCGCGGTGGCCGTGGCTGTCGCGACGGTCGTGGCGGAGGCGGTCGAGGTCGCCGTGCTCGCAACCACGCCGCTCGTCGAGGTGCTCGTCGCGCTGGCAGTCGACGTGCTGGTCGACGTCGCCCCGTTGGCGACGAGATCGCTCTTCGGCGTGCTGGTCGACGTTGCCGTCTCCGTCGCGGCCGGCACACTCGTCGGGGTCACCGTGTCCGTGGCGGTCGCCGAGCCGGCGCTCAGCGTCACGCTACTCACGCTCGTGCCGGCGCCTCCCGCGGCGTTGGCGAACGAGGTCGCGACCAGAATTGTGACCAGCGCCGTGACGATCGCCACGATCGTCACGAGGCCAAGATTCCTAACCGGCTGTCGCTTTTGCCTCACCGAATCTTCCTCCCACGGTCCCACCAGTTCGTCAACACATTGTTGTAAGACTATCGTCCTAGCCAATGTTTGCCATGAGCGATTTTGCCCAGTACGGTCAAGGAAAAGTACCTACGGGATACGGGAAGCCTCTAGGTACCGATCGGGTCCGCCCGTCGGTGTCACTCGGGCCAGCTACTTGGACAAACTATAGCCGACGCCATTCACCACGGTAATGTCTCCGGGCTGTCCGCGCCGCAGTCCTAGCTTCTTTCTAATGTGCGAGACGTGCGTCTTGAGCATCGACGGGTTCCGGCTCTGGTACCCCCAGGCGTACTCGACCAGGCGAGCGAAGCTCACCACGCGTCCCAGGTTCGTCGCCAGCAGGTAGAGAATTCGGAACTCCAGGGGCGTGAGCTCCGCGCTCACCGCTCCCTGGTGCGCCCGATGCTCCGCGACGTCCAGGAGTAGACCGCCCGCTTGAACCGTGTCACTCGGCTCCGACGTCACCTCGCCCCGGCTTCGCCGCAACACCGCTCGGATTCTCAGGGCGAGCTGTTTTGGGCTGAACGGCTTGGTGACGTAGTCGTCCGCGCCATTCATGTAGCCCTGCACGACGTGATCTTCGTCGCCCGCGGCGGTCAGCATGATCACCGGCGTATTGGCAGTCTGTCGAATTCGCCGACACACCTCAAAACCGTTCACCCGCGGCATCCCGACGTCCAGCAGAATCAGGTCGGGCTCGTCCGATCGCCAGCGGTGCAGCGCCTGGGCCCCGTCGGTGGCCACGATGATCTTGAAGCCCTCTCGGCGTAGCGCGTAAGCCGTCACGGCGAGCATATCCGCGTCGTCCTCGGCGAGCAGGATCTTCACCAGGCGCTCCTATGGTTCTGCCAGGGTGAGAAGTGCAACGACAGACGCAAACCGTCCAGCGTGACAGGCGGCGAGTAACGATACACCCCAGCCTGTAATGATGTACGGCTGAAGTGGCCGCCGCTGCGCCTGGTCATCTGAACCGGTCCCAGCAGGCCCGTCGCGACCCGCTCAAGCGGCCAGACGGACCCGCGGACGACGCCACTCTTCGTGGGAGCGTCTGATCGTATGCTTGTGTAAGCGCGCCTTGTCACGAGTGTCGCCAAGGGACGCCTCGCGACCAGCCTGCGGCGCATGGAAGACGATAGCAAGCCGCGGTTGAGAAGTTGTTGAGGTAGCGTAGAGGAATTGTTGGGAAATGACCGCGCGGTCGCGGCTGCGTGATCATTTCGACCACCCATTGGAAGGCGACCCCATGCGGCCGCAAAAGCTGTTATCAGAAAGTGTTACCGCCCGAGAGGTTTGACGCGGCACCGCCCGAATGGCTATAATCCGCTTGCCCCTCCGGGTAGAGGCCGTACCGAGGCTAGGTCTGGCGGCCGCCGTACCTATCCCTGTCGGCGAGCAAAAGCGAGGTGGTTGGCCACGGATCGATCAGAGCGCCAGGAGCGGTTCCAGCTAGCGGGAGAAATCGGCAGCGCCCGCGTGTCCGCGGATGCCGAGCGCTTGATCCAGGGGCAGGGCCGCTACGTCGCCGACTTTCGTTTGCCGGGGACTCTCCACGTCGCGTTCGTCCGCTCCGTCCACGCCCACGCGCGCGTACGCGCCATCCAGGTCGACGAGGCCGCCCGCGCGTCCGGCGTCGTCGCCGTCCTCACTGCCGCCGACCTGCCCGAGCCCATCGCGGCCCGCGCGCAGCCGGGCGTTCAGCTCCACGCGGCGCCACCGCCGTTGCTCGCGAGGGACGTCGTCCACGCCATCGGCACTCCCCTGGTCGCCGTCGTCGCCGATAGCGAGGCGCACGCGCTCGACGCTGCCCAGTTGGTCCACGTGGACGAAGACCCGCTCCCGGCGGTGATTGACCCCGAGCAGGCGATCCGACCCGGCGCGCCGCTGGTCCACCCCGAGTTCGGCACGAACCTCGCCTTCACGCTCACGCGCGGTGGTGGCGACGTCGACGCGGCGTTCGCGGCCGCCGATCGCATCGTCGCGACGCGGCTGTCGATTCCGCGGATCGCGGGCGTCCCGCTGGAGCCGCTCGGCGTGCTGGCGGCCTGGGAGGAGCCAGCCGGGCGGCTTACCGTCTGGTGTACCACCCAGGCGCCATGGCGCGTTCACGCCGCCGTCGCGGGCCTGCTCAACCTGGCGGAGTCCGCGGTGCGCGTGGTGTCGCCGGACGTCGGCGGGGGATTCGGCGTGCGCGGGCCGGTCTACGCCGAGTACCTCATCACCGCGCTCGCGGCCCGCCGCCTGGGCCGGCCGGTGCGCTGGGTCGGCACGCGGCGGGAGGACTTCCTGGTGACGCAGAGCAGCCGTGAGGCGATCGCCGACGCCGAGCTCGCGGCGACCGACGACGGCCGATTCCTGGCGCTGCGCGCGCGGGTCCTGGCGAACGTCGGCGCCTATGCCTCGTCCTATGGCCCGGCGCAACGCATGGTCTCGCTGCTGACCGGCGCCTACCGCATTCCGGCGGCCGCGGTCGAGGTCTCGGGCGTCTACACCAACACCGGTCTCGTCGGCGCCTACCGGGGAGCCGGTCGCCCGGAAGCGTCCTTCATCGTCGAGCGGCTCGTCGAGGAGCTAGCCAGCGCGCTGGGGATCGATCCGATCGAGCTCCGTCGTCGCAACTTCATCCCGCCGGACGCCTTTCCGTACCCGACGCCGCTCGGCACGACCTATGATTCCGGTCGCTATGCCGCCGCGCTCGATCAGGCAGTGTCGCTGGTGGGCTACGACCGGGTCCGGGCCGAGCAGCGCCGGCGGCTTTCCTCGCACGCCCGGGAAGTGCTCGGGGTCGGGCTGGTGAGCTACGTCGAGCCGACCGGCGGCGGCTGGGAGAGTGGCCGCGTCCGCGTCGAGCCCGACGGACGGATCGTCGCGGTGAGCGGATCGGTCGCGCACGGCCAGGGGCACCGTACGACCTTCGCTCAGATCGTGGCCGACCGCCTCGGCGCGCGGTTCGACGACGTCGAGGTCCGCGAAGGAGATACCGACGACGCGCTGCCAGGCATCGGCACGTTCGGCAGCCGGAGCACCGCGCTGGGCGGTGGAGCGCTCGCCGTGGCCGCCGACGAGGTGTTCAGCCGCGCTCGACAGATCGCCGCGTACCTGCTCGAAGCCGCGGTGGAGGATGTCGTCGCCCGCGACGGAAAGTTCTCGATCGTCGGGGTATCGTCCCGAGAACGCTCGACAACCTGGCGCGACGTCGCGGCCGCCGCGACGAGCGGCCGGCTCCCCGCCGGCCTGCCGGTGGACCTGACCGCCGAGACTCGCTTCGACATGCACGGCGAGGCTTTCGCCTTTGGGTCGTGCGCGGCCGTGGTCGCGGTCGATCGCGAGACCGGCGCGGTCCGCCTGGATCGCCTGGTGATAGTCCACGATTGTGGAACGGTGGTGAATCCGCGGCTCGTCATCGCGCAGCTACACGGCGGTCTGGCCCAGGGCGCCGGCGAAGCGCTCGGCGAGTGGCTGCGCTACGATCAGGACGGACAACTGCTGACCGGCTCCTTCCTCGACTATTGGGTCCCGCACGCCGACGACCTGCCGGCGTTCGAGCTCGGCGAAACCTCGACTCCCACCCCGCTCAACGCGCTCGGGGCCAAGGGCGTCGGCGAGGCCGGCACCATCGGCGCGCCGGGTGCGATCGCCCACGCGTTGGCAGACGCCCTGCGCCCGCTCGGGGCGCGCGCGCCCGATTTTCCCTTCACGTCCGAGCGAGTCTGGAAGGCGCTGCAAGGTCCGATTACCGACCTCGCGGCGCCGGCAAGCCCGGCAACGTTTCCGTCTCCCGACTCCGGTCCGGCGCCTTCACCCGATCGAGATACCGCGCGATGACGACGGTGACGTTGTCCGGCGAGCCGCGATCGTTGGCGGTCTGAATGAGCTTCTGCGCCGCTCGAATGGGATCATCGCCATCGCGGAGCACCTGAAGCAGCTCCGACTCGGACACCAGGTTGGTGAGACCGTCGGTACACATCAACAGATGATCGCCCGCCCCCAGATCGAAGGTCTGAGTCTCCACCTCGACGCCGGAGACGACGCCGACCGCTCGCGTGAGCACGTTGCGGCGCGGGTGATGCTGCGCCTCGGCTTTGGTCAGCCGCCCGGCCCGCACTTCCTCGGCCACCCAGCTATGATCGCGGTTCAACTGGTAAATGTTGGCATCGTCGATCAGGTAGGCGCGACTGTCGCCGACGTAACCGAGGTACAACCGGTCACCCGCGATCGCCGCGGCGACGACGGTCGTCCCCATCCCGTGGAGCCTGGGATCCCGGAGCGCGGCGTTGAACACGTCGTCGTTGGCTTCCTGAATGATCCGCACCAGGACCGGCCCAAGATCCAAGCCAGCCTCGATCCGCTGGGGCCCGGCGTCGGGGCCGAACGAACCGGTAAAGCGCTCGACGACCAGTCCACTCGCGACCTCTCCCGCCTGGGCCCCACCCATTCCGTCGGCAACGACCAGGACCGCGTCGAGACCGGCCGGCAGGTCCGGTGCCACGAGGACGACGTAGTTGTCCTCGTTGTTCGTTCGGACGCGCCCCAGGTCGCTCACTGCTCCAACGACGACCGTCACGCAATCTCCTCCTGATTAAGACGGTGTGTGGGAAGGGTCATGAGGCAAGGGATTTGCTGCGCAAATCCCTTGCCTCATGACCCTTCCCACACTCCCCCTCAAAGGGCGGCAAGCAAAGTGTCAATCGTCGCGATGGCCTCGTCGACCTCAGCCTTGCCAATGATCAGCGGCGGGACCATCCTGACCGTCCTGGGTCCCGTCGGGTTCAGGATCAGGCCGCGCTTGAGCGCTTCCGCGACGAGGGACGCAGCTTGCTCGGTCTTCAGGTCGAACGCGACCATCAACCCCAGCCCGCGGACCGTTTCGACGACCTCGTGCTTGACCTGTAGCACCCGCAGCTGGTCCATCAGGTAGCCGCCGATCTCGGCGCTGTGTCCGGCGAGGTCCTCACCGAAGATCGTTTTGATCGTCGCGACCCCGGCGGCGCAGGCCAGCGGACCGCCCCCGAAGGTCGAGCCGTGATCGCCGGCCGTGAGAACGCTGCAGGCCTCCTTCGCGAGGAAAGCGCCGATGGGCACGCCGCCGGCCAGGCCCTTCGCCAGCGTGAACACGTCTGGCTCGACGCCGTGGTGCTCGAAGGAGAGGAACTTGCCGGTCCGCCCGAGCCCCGACTGGATCTCGTCGAAGATTAGCAAGAGCCCTTGCTCGTCGCACCAACGCCGGACGCCGACGAGGTAATCGTGATCGGCCAGGTGGATGCCGCTCTCGCCCTGGACGACTTCGAGCATCACCGCGCAGGTTTCCGGCCCGGTCGCGGCCTTCAGCGCGGCGAGGTCGTTGAACTCGACCGAGGCGAACCCGTCGGGCATCGGCGCGAAAGGCTTGTGGTACTTCGGCTGGCCCGTCGCGGCCAACGTCGCCAGCGTCCGGCCGTGAAAGGAATCGGTCGCGGTGATGACGCCGTACGCGCCGTTTCGATGGAGGTGGCCCCACTTGCGCGCGAGCTTGATGGCTCCCTCGTTTGCTTCCGCACCGCTGTTGCCGAAGAAGATGCGGTCGGCGCAGGAGTTGTCGATCAGCAGCTTGGCCAGTTCGAGCTGGGGCGTGGTGTAGTACAGATTCGTCGTGTGGATGAGCTGTCGGGCTTGCCGCGTAATCGCTTCAACCACGGCGGGATGGCAGTGGCCCAGCACGTTGACCGCGAGGCCGGCGACCATGTCCAGATAGCCTTTCCCGCTCTCGTCCCAAACCCGGGCGCCCTCACCACGGATCAGCACCACCGGCTGGCGGGTGAAGGTCCGCATGTAATACTGCTGCTCAAGCTCTTGCCAGTGTTCGGTCACCAGTGGCATGGTGTGCCTCCTGAAAATGTTCGTCGGAGCGGCCATTCTGGCCCTGCGTGATCATGGTTCCCACCCCCCGGTCCGTGAACAGCTCGCCGATCAGCGCGTGGGCGACTCGGCCGTCGATGATGTGACTGCGCTTGACGCCGGCGAGCGCGCGCAAGCAGGCCTCGACTTTCGGAATCATCCCGCCAGAAATGACCTTCTCCGCGATCAGCGCTTTGGTCTGGCCGGCGCTCAGCTCGGAGATCAGGTGTCCAGCGGCGTCGTGGACGCCGGGCACGTCGGTCAGGAAAATGGCCTTCTCCGCGCGGAGCGCCGCGGCTAACTCCGCGGCCGCGGTATCCGCGTTGAGATTGAGCCCGAGGCCATCCTCGCCCAGGGCGATGGGCGCGACGACCGGAATGTACCCGGCGGCGGTGAGAGCGACCAGTGGGTCCAGGTCGACCGCGTAGACGTCGCCAACGCGGCCGAGATCCGGGTCGCGCTGCCGCGCCCGGAGCAATCCGCCGTCGATGCCGCAGATGCCCATCGCCCGCCCGCCACGCTTCTGAATCTCGGCAACCAGCTGCTTGTTGACCTGGCCGGCCAGCGTCATGACCACCAGGTCCATCGTCTCGTCGTCGGTGACCCGCAGGCCTTTGACGAAGCGCGGCTCTTTCCCGATGCGTTTGAGCCAGGTACTGATCGCGGAGCCGCCGCCGTGGACGAGAACGATGCGGATGCCGAGCTGTTGGCAGATGACGACGTCATCGATGGTCGTGTCGTGGCTACCCAGCGCGCTGCCACCGAGCTTGACGACGATGGTCTTTCCGATGTAACGACTGACGTAGGGTAAAGCTTCGGCCAGCGTAAGAGCGATGTCCGGCTCC
>DATLRG010000740.1:0-8450 GCA_035534795.1 Chloroflexota bacterium | reverse complement strand
ATCTTCAATCAGAAGACGCAGGACTTCGAGTTTCGCCCGGGCCCCGCCTTCGCGAACATCCTTCTGGCCGACGAGGTAAACCGAGCGACGCCGCGGACGCAGTCGAGCTTGCTCGAGTGTATGGGCGAACACCAGATCTCCGTCGACGGCTCGGCCCGTCAATTGCCGCGCCCATTCCTCGTCCTGGCCACCCAGAACCCGGTCGAGTTCGAAGGCACGTTTCCGCTGCCCGAGGCTCAGATTGACCGCTTTCTGCTTCGCCTGAGCATCGGCTACCCGGATTACGACGACGAACGGCAGGTCATCGTGAATCTCCGGCGCGGCCACCCGATCGACCGGCTGGAGCAGGTTGCCGACGCGGCGGAGATGACGGCTCTGCAAGACGCGATCTCTGACGTCCACGTCGACGATTCCATGTACGATTACGTGCTGCAGCTGGTTCGGGGCACGCGCTCGCACGCCGACGTGGCTCTGGGCGCGAGTCCGCGGGGGACGCTCGCCCTCTTCAAGGCGTCTCAAGCGCTCGCGGCGATACGGGGCCGCGAGTTCGTCGTGCCCGACGACGTGAAGTACCTCGCGCCGTTCGCGCTGGCGCACCGCCTGATCGTTCGGCCCGAGAGCCAGCTACGGGGCCGGTCGGGGACCGAGATCCTGTCGGGCCTGCTGGAGACCGTCCCGGTCCCGGTGGCGACGACACGCCGATGATCGATGTTTAGCATCTTACCAGCCGCGCTCGTCCTCTTCGTCCTAGCGTCGCTGTTCAAGATCAGTTTTATCTACAATGTCTCGTACGTACTCTTCGGCGTGTACGTGCTTGCCGCGCTCTGGAGTCGGCGCAGCCTGACCGATTTGCGCTGCCGTCGACGCTACCAGGAGCGCGCGCTGCTCGGCGACGTGGTCACGGTCACGCTCGAGGTACAGAATCGCGGTTGGCTACCGGTTCCCTGGGTGCAGTTTCACGATCGCCTGCCGCTCGCGCTGATCAGCCCTCCGTTCTATCGGACGCTGGTGTCGCTCCAGCCACGGGAGACGAGGACGTTCTCCTACGAGCTGCATTGCCGTCAGCGCGGCTGGTATCAGATCGGACCGCTGACAGCGCAACTGGGTGACGTCTTCGGGCTGAACGACCGCCACCAGGATTTCTCGGCGGGCGCACAGTTGACGGTCTATCCCAAGATCCTGCCGATCGACGAGCTTGGCTTGCCGTCGAAGTCGCCGTTCGGGCACCTGCGGACGCGCCAGTTGCTGTACGAGGACCCATCGCGGGTGATTGGAGTCCGCGAGTACCAATCGGGCGATAGCCTGCGCAACGTCAACTGGAAGGTCACGGCAAGCTCCGGCCGGTTGCAGGTCAAGAAGCTCGAACCGGCGATGACGTTGGAAACGGTGGTCCTGCTCAACCTGAACACGACCGAATACAACCGTTCGTACGTCTACAGCGCGTCGGAGATGGCGATCGTCGTCGCCGCCAGCATTGCGAACCACCTGGCGAGCTTACGACAAGAGGTTGGCCTGCTGACCAACGGGATCGATCCGGCCGATCCCCACGTCGGCGCGCTGGCGGGTTATCTCCCCCGAAAAGGGCGCGCTCAGCTCGCGTCGATCCTCGAGCTGCTTGGCAGGGTGACGGTGGTGGCCGAGCAGCCGTTCCTGCCGGCGCTGCGCGCCGAGGTCAAACGCCTTCCCTGGGGCGCGACACTCGTCGTGGTGACGCCCCGCGAGACCGAGGAGCTGCTGGAAACGGCCTTACCACTGCGGCGCGCTGGTTTCAACGTCGTCCTGATCTACGTAGATTATCCGAACCCGGAACCCTTCGAGGCAGCGCATCAGCGAGCGGCGATGCTCGGCATGCGCGCACATCGCGTCTGGCGGGAGGAAGATGTCGACGTTTGGCGACGCCAAGTTCAATCAGCCGTCTGAACCTGCCGCGGCCGAGGCACGACGAGGCCGATGGGCGGACGTGCTGCTACCACCGGACTTCTTTCCCGACCAGCAGGTGGACGCGACGACCTGGGCCGAAGCCGTCTTCGAGCCGGTCGCCTTGATCGGCGCGGTGGTGTGCTTCGTGCTCGGCATCGTCGCGCTCGGTCTGGCGATGTCTCCGGCGTGGCAGACTCGCTTCGTGGTGCTCCTCTCGGCGGTCGTCGGTGTCGAGGCGTTTGTGTACGCGCGGCGGCTGGGGCGGTCGGCGTTTCTGTTCAAGGAATGGATGGTTTTGCTGGTGCCGCCGATCTTCCTGATGCGTTTTTTGCCCTACCTGGACGACCCCACGGCCTCCCTGGGCCGCGACCTCGCGGACTGGTGGCACGATCCGGGGACGTTTTTCACCTTCGCCTTCATCACCGATCTGGTGGTCTTGCTGATTGTCTGGTCGATCGTCTTCATCTGCACGCGCTGCCTGAACCAGTTGCGGGTACAGGAGGGCGAGGTGCTCGATCAGACCGACGCCCGGTTCAAGGAGTTGTACGAAGACAACTGGCGCTCGTACGACCACTCTGAGCCACTGAAGCGCCTCGGGCAGTTCTACCTGTGGGGTGGCGTGATCCTGGTCATCCTCGCCGCCCTCGCGTCGATTGGCACGGCGCAGTTGTTGGACCTCGCCGCACTGAGCCAGCTGGTTGGATTCCAGCGGCCTTCCTTGCACCTGGCGCTGGCGAACGTCCTGTTGTACTTCGTGCTGGGACTCCTCTTGATCGGCGAGGCGCACTTCGTCCGGCAGCGGACGATCTGGCGCCTCGACCACCTGCCGGTTCCCGGCGAGGTCGTGAACCGCTGGGTGGTCTCCGTGGTCGGTCTCGTCGCGCTGGCGGGGATCATCGCGCTGATTCTGCCGACGAGCTACGCGATGACGCTCGGCCAGTTGGTGTCGTACGTGGCCGAAGCCGTTCTCGAAGCGTTCGCCTACGTGGCGGCGGGATTCTTTTACCTCATGTACCTGATCTCGCGGCTGTTCCCGCACGGCGGCGGAGGTTCTCAGCAGTCGGCGCCGGCCGCGCTGCCACCGCGTCTTCCGCCAACCGCCGCTCCCCCGCCGGGCGCATCGCCGCTGGATACGATTCGCTCGTTGATCTTCTGGCTGGTAGCGCTCGGAATTCTGTTGTATTGCTTGAGCGTTCTCTGGCGAAAGCGCGGGCCCTGGGCCGATCACCTGCCGATTGCCCGGATCCTTCGTGTGCCGCTGACCGTGCTCCTCTGGCTGGCGAGGCTGGTCGGACGCGTCGGACGTGAGGTCGGCCGAGCGGTGCTCGAGGCTGTGCCAGCCCTGTTCCGAAAGATCCCAGCCACCACGCCGCGCGCGTTCCAGTTCGTGTCGCTCTCGAGGCTCGGGCCGCGCGAGCTGATCGAGTACTTCTATCTCTCGGTCTGCGAGCGGGCCGGCCAGCTCGGCCACCCGAGGCCGCCCGGCGTGACCCCGCTCGAATACCAGTCGATGCTTCGAGAGTCGCTGCCACTGGTCGACCCGGAGATCGAGGCGCTGACCGCTGCCTTCGTCGAAGCCCGCTACGGCCCTCACCCGACGACGCGCAGCCGCGCGCAGGGAGTCCGGCAGACGTGGCAGGCCCTGAAGCTCAAACTGCGGCGGACGCGCCTGACGCGCCCCCGCGGTATGGTAAAATGACGGCGACCGTCGTCGCGCGGCGATAGTCAGTTCCCCTGGAGGAGACCGTGCAGCTACGCATCCCCGGCCCAACGCCGATTCCGGGTCCCGTGCGCGAGGCCATGGCCAGGCAGATGATCAACCACCGCGGGCCCGAGTTCGCCGAGCTGCTTGGCGCCGTGACCCGCCGCCTCAAAGGGTTCTTCCAGACGTCGAACGACGTGCTGCTGCTCACGGCCAGCGGGACCGGCGCGCTCGAGGCCGCCGTGGTGAACACGCTCTCGCCGGGCGATCGCGTTCTGGCGGTGTCTATCGGCGTCTTCGGAGACCGCTTCGCGGAGATCGCGCGCGCCTATGGCGCAGACGTGGTGTCGCTCTCGATCAGCCCGGGGCAAGCCGCGGACCCGGACGTGGTCAAGCGGGCCCTGGCGACGAGTGGTCCGTTCCAGGCGGTGCTGGTGACCCACAACGAGACCTCGACGGGTGTCACCAACGACGTGGAGGCCATTGCGCAGGTCGTCCACGAGTCCGACGCGCTGCTTCTGGTGGACGCGATCAGCTCGGTCGGCTCGATCGAGCTGAAGACCGACGATTGGGGGTGCGACGTCGTCCTGACCGGATCGCAGAAGGGCTGGATGGTCCCGCCGGGCCTGGCGATGGTCAGCGTCAGCGCGAAGGCGTGGGAGGCGTACCAGACGGCCCGGCTACCCCGATTCTACTGGGATCTCGGCAAGGCGCGCTCGTACCTGGAGCGTGGGCAGACCCCGGCCACCCCGGCGCTGTCCATTCTGTTCGCGCTGGACACAGCGCTCGAGCTGATGGAGCGCGAAGGGATGGCGGAGATCTTCGCGCGACACCGGCGCTGCGGGGACCGGACGCGCAACGGCGTCAAGGCGCTCGGCCTGGAGCTGTTTGCCGACGAGGCCCACGCGTCGGATACGGTCACGGCGGTGAAGGTGCCGAACGACCTCGATGCAGCTCGGTTGCTCCAGGTTTTGCGTGCGGAGGGCGTCGTGCTGGCGGGCGGGCAGGGCGCGCAGGCTGGCAAGATCTTCCGGATCGGCCACCTTGGCTGGATCTCCGAGGCCGACATCGACGAAGTCCTCGCCGCGCTGGCGAGGGCGATGCCGCTGGCGAGGCGCGTGCCGGCAAGCCGGTGAACCTGTCACGCGGGGGTGAGCAGATCAAAAGGATAAACCTGGGCTTCCTCGGCGCCGGCGTGGTCGGCGCGGGAACGCTGGACCTCTTGCAGCGGCGTGGCGACCAGATCGCCGGTGCGATTGGCGCGGAGTTCGCGGTCCGCCGCGTCCTCGTTCGTGATCCATCGCGGCCGCGCGCCGTGGCGATCGATCCCTCGCTCCTGACGACGGACGCTTCGGCGGTCCTCGACGATCCGTCGCTCGACGTGATCGTGGAGCTGATCGGGGGAGAGAACCCGGCGGCCGAGTACATCGCGCGGGCGCTCCAGAGTGGCAAGCACGTGGTGACGGCGAACAAGGAAGTGATCGCCAAGCACGGCGTCGAGCTGCTGGACCTGGCGAACCGGCGGAACGTCAACCTGTTCTTCGAGGCGAGCGTCGGCGGCGGGATACCGGTGATTGGCGTTCTTCGCCACGACTTGATCGCCAACGAGATCACGAGCCTTCGCGCCGTGATCAATGGCACGACCAACTTCATCCTGACCGAGATGGAGCAGGGGCGCGACTACGACGCGGCACTCCAGCAGGCTCAGCGACTCGGGTACGCCGAAGCGGACCCGTCGAACGACGTCGACGGCGTCGACGCCGCCTACAAGCTGGCAATCCTGAGCACGCTCGCCTTTCGGACCAACGTCCGCCCCGATCAGATCCAACACTTCGGGATCCGCGCACTCCGCCAGAAGGACTTCCAGTACGCCGCGGGCATGGGGTACGTGATCAAGCTGCTCGCCGCGGCCGACGTGGGACCGCGCGGCGTCGAGGCGTCGGTCCGTCCGACGTTGATTCCGACCAGCCATCACCTGGCCAGCGTCAAGGGCGTTTTCAACGCGGTGCTGATCGACGGCGACCAGATCGACCAGTTCATGCTCTACGGACGGGGCGCCGGCGCGCGCCCAACCGCTTCCGCGGTCGTGGCCGATCTCTGCGCTGTCGCGCACAACCTGCAACGCAACGTCATCGACCGGGTCGAAATCGTCCACCATCGGCGGCCGGTGGTCGACTTTGGCGACACTCAATCACGCTACTACCTGCGGCTTCAGGTGGCCGATCGCCCGGGTGTCCTGGCGCAAATTGCCCACGTTTTGGGCGAGAATCAGATTAGTATCGCCTCGGTCATGCAGCACGAGACCGACGACACTGTCGGTGTGGCCGAGATTGTCATCATGACACACCTCGCCGTGGAGCGACGGATGACCGCCGCGCTGACTGAGATCAAGACCCTCGACGTCGTGCGCGAGAACTCGGCGTTCATCCGCGTCGAACGATGATCGTCGCTCGTGTCCCGGCGACCTCGGCGAACCTGGGCGCCGGCTTCGACTGTCTCGGCCTGGCGCTGCACTTGCACAACGACGTCGCGCTGATCCCGGCGGGGCCCTTCCGGGTGGAGATCACCGGCGAAGGGGCGGATTCGCTGCCCCGGGACCGTGCAAATCTGGTCGCGCGAACGGTCTACCGGTTCTTTGACGAAATCGGTCGGACCGCTCCGCCGTTTGCGCTTCGGTTGACGAATCGCATTCCCATGACCGGTGGGCTGGGTAGCTCGTCGACGGCGATTGTCGGAGGGCTGCTGGTGGCGAACCGGTTTGCCGATGAGCCACTGGGCCGTGACGACCTGCTACGGCTGGCGGTCGCCGTGGAAGGACATCCCGACAACGTGGCCCCGGCCATGCTGGGCGGACTGGTCCTGTCGGTCGTCCAGGCAGAACAATTGACGACGGTCCAGGTGCCCATGCCGACCGGGCTGCGGGCGGTGCTCTTTTTGCCCGGTTTCACGATCTCGACGCGCGAGGCGCGTCGTCGTTTGCCATCCCGCGTGCCACTGAGCGACGCCGTGTTCAACGTCGGCCGCTCGACACTCTTCGTGGCAGCCATGGCGACGGGACGACTGGAATTGCTGCGCACCGCGACGCAGGACCGCCTCCACCAGCAGTACCGTCAGGTCCTGTTTCCGGCGATGCCTCGGCTGTTCGACGCGGCTCTCGACGCGGGAGCGCTGGGTGCCTGGTTGTCCGGCGCCGGATCGGCGCTCATGGCGCTCGTTCAGGGTGATGCCGAAGGCGTGATCCAGGCGTTCGATCGGGCGGCTCGGGCGAACGGCGTGGCCGGGCGGGCGGTGGCGGTCGATCTGTCCCCGGCGGGTGCCACGATCCTGGAAGCCACCACACGCGAAGGCGAAACGGTGGCCATGGAGGATGCTGGCTCACCACGACTGAGCCGCCCGTGATGGTCGTCAGGTTCCTTGCCTGGCTTTCGGCGTCGAAAGAGGGCGAAAGGTAAGGCGGTCGGGCGCCTTCGCAGCAGGGGACCGGTTGAGGTCTACACGCAAGCTGGAACGCGAGTTGCGATGCCCCTGTGCGTGTTCACCGCTCTTCTTCTCATTCTCGGAGTCATCCTGCAGGTGGTGGCCGGCGCAGCGCTGGGCTGGTATCCGTCGCGCATCGGCGGTCCCGCGTACTGGCTGGACGACCACCTCTACCAGCCGGTACTCGGGCTCTTGAGCCCGGTGCCGGATGCGCTGGCGATCGCCGGGCTGCTCTTTCTGCTGGCCCTGGTCCTCAGCTTTGTCGGCTACGCGCTTGGCGCCCGATGGGCCCTGCGCGTGGGAGCAGGGCGAGAGCGTCACTTCTGGCTGATTCTCGGCGTGCAGATCATGCTCTGCCTCTGGCTGCTGGTCCAACCCTACCTGTCCTCGCAGGACATTTTCAGCTACGCGTTTTACAGCCACATCTTCGCCTGGTATCAGGATAATCCCTACGTCGCGGTGCCGCGCGACTACCCGTTCGATCCCCTGTTTTCGGCGATTTTCTGGAAAGACCAGACGTCGAACTACGGACCACTCTGGACGTATCTGAGCGCGCTCGCACCGCTGGTAGCCGGGGCGCGGGTGGGTTGGACGCTGTTGGTGCTGAAGGCGATCACGATCGGGTCCGCGGTGGCCGGAACGCCGCTCCTCTGGTCGACGCTGCGACGCCTGCGTCCGGAACGTCGCGTGATCGGAACGCTGCTCTACGCCTGGAACCCGCTCCTGCTGATCGAATCAGCCGAGGCTGGCCACAACGACGTGGTGATGGCGTGCCTGCTGATCGCCAGCCTCTGGTTCTGGTGTCGTCGACGGCGAGGCGCATCCCTGACGATGCTGATCCTGGCGGCGCTGGTGAAGTACGTCGCGATCGCGCTGGTGCCGCTCTATTTGCTGGCCTGGTGGAAGGAGAGCGGCGAATCTCCGTGGCGGGTCCTGGTGCGGACAGCGCTGGTCGGACTGGGACTGGGTATCGTGGCATTCGCGCCGGTCTTCGCTGGTCCAGCGACGTTCGCGGTCGTGGGCTTCGGATCGAACTCTCTCGCCTACACGAACTCGCCGATGGAGCTGGTGTTTCGCGAGGCGCGCGTGTTCCTGGGAGAATCGTCCGAGGTGGCCGACCTGCCCTTGCACTACGATGGCCACTGGATCGGTTCTCAGCCAGCGGCGATCCTCTGGAGCTTCCCCGACGAGCAGCGGGGAACGGGGATTCTCCTGCCCGCGGGCACCTCGCTCCTGGTCGTCGAGGCGCAAACTGGCTCGTGGGTCCACGTGTATGAACCGAAGCTGGGGCGCTTTGGATTCATTCGCGCGAACCTGACTCACCCGATTCCAGTTCCCACGTCGTGGGTCG
>DATLRG010000739.1:0-6236 GCA_035534795.1 Chloroflexota bacterium | reverse complement strand
CTGAGCAACGAGCCGTTCACGCCCGGCGGACTGGGAGCGACCGAGGCGGGGATCGTGCTCGTGCTGACCGGTCTTGGCGTGTCACCCGACACCGCGGCCGCGGTCGCGGTGCTGAACCGGGTGGTGAACTATCTCAGTCTTGCCATCGTCGGACCGCTGCTCTATCTCGCTCCTCGGCTGAGCCAGGGAATTGTCCGCCGCGGTCCCGCGGTTTCGGACGGAGGATTGACCTGAGGATGCTGAACCGAACCTGTGAAAACATTCCAGAAGCGGTGAATGCTATGCCAACTGAACCCCGACCGAGTGAATCCTGGCCGAGTATTTCGGCCGTGTTGCCGGCGTATAACGAAGAGGCGGGGATCGAGAACGCCGTTCTCGATCTGGCCGGCGTGCTGAGCTCGCTGACCGACCGGTACGAAGTGGTCGTGACCAACGACGGCTCGCGCGACCGGACTGGCGAGGTGCTCGCCCGACTTCAGGCCCGGCACCCGGACGCGCACCTGCGGGTTGTCAGCCACGAGAACAATCGCGGCTACGGGGCCGCTCTGGCCAGCGGGTTTGATGTTGCCCGGATGGATTTGATCTTTTTCACCGATGGTGACCAGCAGTTCGACGTCGGCGAGCTCGCGAGGCTCCTGCCGCGACTTGCGAACACCGCCGATCTGGTGATCGGCTGGCGCGAGCATCGCGCCGATCCACCGGTCCGCTTGCTCAACGCCTGGCTTTGGAAACAGCTCGTCAACCTTCTTTTCGGCTATACCGCCCGGGACGTCGACTGCGCATTCAAGCTCTTCCGCCGGACGGTGTGGCAGTCGGTCTCGGTGCGCTCGCGCGGCGCCACGTTCAGCGCGGAATTTCTGATCAAAGCGCGTCGGCGCGGTTTCCGAGTCACCGAGCTACCGGTCAGCCACTATCCACGCGCGACCGGCCGTGCGACCGGCGCGAAGCTCAGCGTGATCGTCCGTGCCGTGTCCGACTTGATCCAGCTTCGCCGTGACCTCGCCCACGACCTCGGGGAGGATCGTCGAGTCCAACCGGCGCGAAGCGAACCAGTGCACACCGGTCGCCACTGAGCTCGGTCTCGGGTCCGAGAGGCAGACAGTCAAAGGAGAACCTTGCCGTGGCTGAAAGAATACCAATCGTCGGTCGGAACGATGAAGCTGAGCCGATCGATCTGACCGCATACGTCAGGCAGAAGCCTTTTTCGCGCTTTGGGGCGCTTGCCCTGGGCGGAATCGTCCTCGTCTCGATTTTCATGAACTTCTACAAGCTGGGCCAGGGCGGCTTCGGGAACAGCTACTATGCCGCCGGCGTGCGCAGCATGCTCGACAACTGGCGCAATTTTTTCTTCGTTTCGTACGATCCGGGCGGCTTCGTATCCATCGACAAGCCGCCGGTCGGTTTCTGGCTGCAAGTGGCCAGCAGCACGCTCTTCGGCTTCACGCCGTTCAGCGTCTTCCTGCCCCAGGCGCTGGCCGGCGTCCTCGCGGTGATCTTGCTCTACCACCTGGTTCGTCGCCACTTCGGAGTGACCGCTGGCTTGTTCGCCGCGCTCGCGTTGGCGGTGAGTCCGATCAGCGTGGTGACCAATCGCAATAACACGATCGACAGCACGCTGGCCCTGGTTCTCTTGCTGGGCGCCTGGGCGGTGCTGCGGGCGGTCGAGACCGGTCGCCTGCGCTGGCTTTTGCTGAGCGCAGCCATCGTCGGCATCGGCTTCAACGTCAAGATGCTGGAAGCCTATCTCGTCGTGCCGTCGTTTGTTCTGGTTTACCTGTTGGCCGCGCCCCACGGCTGGTGGAAGCGGATCGGCCATTTGTCGCTGGCCGGTGTGCTGCTCGTGGCCATTTCGCTTTCCTGGGTGGCCGCGGTCGACTTGACCCCGGCTGCCCAGCGGCCGTGGGTTGGCTCGACCCAGAACAATTCCGAGCTGAGTTTGGCGCTCGGCTACAACGGGATCGACCGCCTGATCGGCATGTTCGGGCGGCGCTCGCCGACGGCCTCGCTGGCTAGCCTCCCCGCTCGGCTCTTCGGCGAAACGACCGGTGGCGCGGCCACCGGCGGAGGAAACGCCAATCCGACCTTCGTCGAACGGCCAGGTGGAGTGCCAAACGGTCTCGGTAACGCGGTCCGGCCGTCGGCGTTTGCGGGCGGTGGGATGTTTGGCACGGGTGCACCCGGGCCGCTGCGGCTTTTTGCGCAGTCGATGGGTGGGCAGATCGCCTGGCTTCTCCCGGCGGCGATTCTGGGGATCATCGCGGTTGCCTGGCAGCGACGCTGGCGTCTCCGGGGCGATCGGCAGCAGCAATCGCTCGTCTTGTGGGGGAGCTGGCTGCTGACCATGGGGGTTTTCTTCAGCATTGCCGGCTTCATTCACCAGTATTATCTGACCGAGCTGGCGCCGGCGATCGCGGCGCTCTTTGGCATCGGAATCGTGACCACGTGGCGCGACTTCCGCCGCGGCAGCTGGCGCGGCTGGTTGCTCCCGCTCGCGCTGGTCGCCACCGGCGCCGAGCAGGTCGTGCTGCTTCGCGCGTATCCGGCCTGGGGACGCTGGTTGATTCCACTGATCGTCGGTCTCGGAGTCGTCGGTCTGGTCGGGCTCGGTATGACGCGCCTGAGTGCGCGGCTGAGCCTTTCGCGCTGGGCGAAGCAGATTGGCGCGGGGGCCGTGAGCGTCGCCGTTCTGTCGCTCATGGTCGCTCCGACGGTCTGGGCGGCGATTCCGGTCGTCCAGGGGCAGGCGTCCCAGCTCCCGGAGGCCGGCCCGAGCCAGCTCAGGGATTTTGGCGGACCGCGCGGCGGGAACGTTGACGCGTCCCTGATCAGTTATCTCGAAGCGAATCGGGGAAATGCCACGTTCCTGGTCGCGGTGCCGAGCTCGATGTCGGCCGACTCGCTGATTCTGTCGACGAACCAGCCGGTGATGGCGTTGGGCGGTTTCATGGGCAGCGATCCGATTCTGACCACCAATGGGCTCGCCTCGTTGGTCAAGCAGGGTACGGTACGCTTCTTCCTGATTTCCGCGGGCCGGTTTGGCGGACCGGGCGGATTCGGTCGCGGGAATCAGAGCGCGGTCACGAGCTGGGTTACCCAGAACTGTAAAGTCGTACCGTCGAGCGCGTGGCAATCGGCGGCCAGCAACCTGGGCGGCCGCTTCGGCTTCGGCGGCGCGAACCAGCTGTATGACTGCGGGGCGAAGTAGCGGATTGAGGAATATTTTCTTCTCCCCGTAAAGGTTCAGACGCGGACAGTTTGCACGAAAGGGAGGAGGTAGGGTGACGTAGCGCAGGGGGCAGGGAGCTTGTCTCCTGCCCGTCCTGGTGGTCATGGGCAACGGGCAACGGGCGGCAGACAAGCTGCCCCCTCCCTTCACCCCGCCTCCCCCGCGCTACAGATCCTCCCCCCTCTCACGCCGACCAGACCTGTCCGCTTCTGAATCCCACGTGGGAGAAGGCAGCATCAAGGGGCCGTCAGGTCTTCGCCTTTAGAGCGGCCAGCACTTTGTCGGGCAGAAATGGCAGATCTCGCATCCGGATGCCGGCGGCGTCGTAGATGGCATTTGAGATCGCGGCCGATACCGCGCCGACCGCGGGCTCGCCCATGCCTTGCATGGGCTGTTTCTTATTTTCGACGAAGCTGACGTCGACGGTCGGGACGTCCAGAAAGCCGATCGGGTTGTACTGGGCAAAGGATGGGTTCGTGACTTTGCCCTTGGCGAAGGTGATTTGCTCGTTGAGAGTGCTGCTGGTGCCCTGCATGACGATCGCTCCTTCCGCCTGGTAGGCGGCGGCGGCCGGGTTTACGACCAGACCGCAATCGATCGCCGCGGTCACGCGCTTCACTTTCACTTTGCCGGTTGATTTGTCTACCGCGACCTGGGCCACCTCGGCAACGTAGGTATTGTCGCTGAAGTCCAGGCCCAGTCCGAAGCCCTGGCCGGTCGCGCCCTTCCCCGGCTTCCAGCCGGATTTTTGCACCGCCGCGTGCATCACCGCGAGCAGACGGGGCTGCTTGGCGAGCAGCTTTGCGCGGAAGCTCACCGGATCGGTCCCGGCGAGCTCAGCGAGCTCGTCGATCGCCGACTCCCGGGCCAGACCGTTGACCGGGGCGCCGTTGGCGCGCCAATGCTCGGGTGGCAGCGGTGCGACCCCCTGATAGAAGGTGCTTCGAACGTTGGGGATCGCGTAAAAGTCGAGCACGTTCGCCGAGGCTTGAGCGCTGGCGGACGTCGGTCGGGTGGCACCCTCGGGGAAATAGGCGGCGGCGTAGCTGGTCCAATCCCAGGCGACGAGCGCGCCCTTATCGTCCAGGCCGGCCGCGAGCTCGATCAGCATGGCCGGGCGGAAGTGATCGAATTGAAACTCGTCGGGACGGGTCCAGTTGACCCGGACCGGACGATTGAGAGCCCTGGCCAGGCGCGCCGCTTCGATCGCCGCGTCTGGCAGGTTCTTCCGGCCAAAAGCGCCGCCCGACATCTGGGGATAGACGATCACCTGCTCGCGCGGGAGATTGAGGGCTCCCGCCACCGCGTCTTGAATCGTGAATGGGCTCTGGGTCGACGTCCAAACCTCGGTCTTGTCGGGCTGGACGTGGACGAGCGCGGTCATCGGCTCGATCTGGGCGTGGGCGATGTACGGAGCGCGAACGGTTACGCTGACTTTCCTGGTGGCCTTCGCCAGTACCGCGTCCACGTTGCCGACTGGAGGGCCCAGCGCCTGTCCGCTATCTTTCGTGGCCTTGAGTCCGTCGTAGATGTTTTCCGAGGTGTAGGGCGAGTTCTGCTCTTGCCAGGTAGCCTTGACCATCGCCAGGGCCGTGTCGGCTTGCTCGTGACGCTCGGCCGCCAGGCCGGCGAAGTCGCCGTCGCGGAAGACTCCGACGACGCCCGGCAGCTTCTGGGCCTCGCTAAAATCGATGCTCTGGAGAGTCGCATTCCAGGAAGGCGGGCGAACGATTCGGCCGTGGACCATGTCCGGCACGATCGTGTCGTAGCCGTATTTCATTTGGCCGTTGACTTTCAAGGGCACGTCCACTCGGGGAATCGACGTGCCGACGATGGTGTACTGCGTCGGGTCTTTTAATGGCGCGGTCCCTCTGGTCGGGCGGTTGGATGCCTTGCCCGCGGCGAGCGCGGCGTAGGTCACTGACTTGCCCGGGTCGGCCCTGGCGACGACCGCGCCGTTCTTGGTCAGAACCTGATCGACCCCGAGGCCGAGCTGGCCGGCGCCCAATTCCACCAGCCACTGGTGCAGCTCGGCGGCCGCCTGCCGAATGACAACCCCGGTCGTGCGCGTGCTCAGGCTGCCAAACGTCCCAAGATCGTAAGGAACCTCGTTGGTTATGCCCATCACGACGTTGACACTCGCGAATGGCACGTCGAGCTCCTCGGCCGCGAGCTGAGCGAAGCCGGTCTGAATGCCCTGGCCGAATTCGACCTTGCCGGTGAGCAGGGTGATCTTGCCATCCGGTCCGACTCGGAGATAGGCGTCGACACTGGTCGGGGCGCTTCGGCGAGCCAGGCTGACCCGCGGCGCCGTCGTTGGGCGCGCCGCGGGCGCCGCGGTCGGGGCAACGGCGCTCGCCGGAGCCGACGTTGGTGCGGCCACTGACGTCGCCGTGACTGGCGCCGCGGTCGGTGGGGCCGGCGCGGCGGTTGGAGCGGCGGGCGGCGGGCTGGAGCAAGCGGCGACGACCAGCCCGGCCCCCAACGCTCCGGAGATTCGCACGAACGCGCGCCGGTTCACGCGGTTCGGGTGCGCCGTTCGCGGAGGTAATTCGTTACGTCGATCCAGCATCTTCCAGCCTCCTTACATCCGACTCGACGCGAGCTGAATCGCCTTGACGATCTGGTTGTAGGTGCCGCATCGACAAATGTGGCCTTCCATGGCCTGACGGACCTCCAGCTCGGTGGGATGCGGATTCTTGCCGAGCAGGCCGGCCGCTTCCATGAGCTGGCCTGACTGGCAGTAGCCGCATTGCGGGACCTGGAGCTCGATCCACGCCGCTTGCAGGGGATGCTGGGTCTGGGGGCTGCCGGTTGGTCCGAGCTTGGCGAGGCCCTCGATCGTCGTCACCTGCTTCCCGATCGCCGTGGTGACCGGGGTGATGCAGGAGCGCACCGGCGCGCCGTCCAGGAGAACGGTGCAGCAGCCGCACTGAGCGGTGCCACAGCCGAACTTCGTGCCGGTCAGATTGAGATCGTCGCGCAAAGAAAACTGGAGCGTTACGCCTTC
>DATLRG010000738.1:0-8464 GCA_035534795.1 Chloroflexota bacterium | reverse complement strand
GCCACCAGCGGTCGCACCTGCTGACTCCTGAATCTCCGCCCACTCATCGTCTGGCACAGTGAATGCCATCCCGGGAGATTCGGGGACAAAGTGGGAAGGTGGCAATGGCCCAGCACAACGCTCAATACTTCCTCAAGGCGTTGAGAGCCCTCGACTGGACCCAGGGCTACACCGGTAATCAGTTGATGAACCTGTTCTTCGACATGCCGATTGGCTGGTTCGTCCACGTGCCGAAAGAGCGGCTGTTCACGCGCTGGGAAGACTTCTGGATGCACGTGACGCCGATCAGTACGTCCACCCGTGGCCCCGCGGTACACGCAAGACAGGCCGAGAAATTTCTGAGGGAAGCGAACCAGCGAGGGAGCACCGGCTGGGGTCGCTGAACACTCATCGGTTAACCCACGCGGACGTCGATCGAGTGGTAGCCGGTCGCACCGTCCGGAATCGGCGGCGTGACGTCCGCGCGCTGCGGTTGCCCGAGGCCGTCGGTCGCGCGAACGACCAGACGATGCCAGCCCGGTGTCGACGGATGCCAGTCCAGCGTCCAGGTGGTCCAGGCGAGCGGCGACAGCGGTTGGCGCAGGTTGGTCGCGAGCCAGGTTTTCCCGCCATCCGGGCTGAGTTCGACCTGGCTGATGCCGCGGTTGCCGGCAAACGCGATCCCGCCGACCGACACCGGTCCACTGGGAAAGACGGCGCGGTCGAACGGCACGTCGATCTGAGACTGCGTCTGCACGGTCGCATCGTCAGTCCAGCCGCGCGCCTGCCAGTACCCTTCGAAGCCATGGTCGAGGACCTCGATCTGCTTGATCCACTTCACGTTCTTGATACCGTAGAGACCTGGGACGATCAGGCGGAGCGGAAAGCCGTGGAGATCGGGGAGCGGCGCGCCGTCGATCTCGTCGGCGAGGAGCGAGCTCGGATCCAGCGCCCTGGCGATTGGAATGCTATCAGCGTAATTGTCCCATGCTGAGAACGCGACGGAGTAGGCCCGGGGACCCACGCCGACCGTGGCGAGGAGGTCGCGCAGGCGAACGCCGGTCCAGCGGGCGGTGCCGATCAGGTTGCCGCCGACGTCGTTGCTGATGCAGGTGAGCGTGCTGGTCAGTTCGGTACGCGGCATCGCCTGGATATCCGGGAGACTGAACGTCCTGGTGGCGCCATTGTTGCCGACGACGGTCAGCGTCCAGGTCGGCGCGTCAACTTTGACGCCGATCAGGTCCTTGGTGACCACGTAGAACCCCGCCACGGGTGTGATCGACGACGGGAGTTTCGCCGGCGGACGTGTCGCGTCGGCTGCCGCGGTCACGGCTCCCAACGCTTCCCAGGCGATTCCGAGGCCGGCCAGCCCAGCGATGCCCAGGCCGATGCGCTGGAGCGTACGCCGCCGCCCCCGGTCCACCGCCGGCGTGGCTGGCTCGACCGGTCGGGTCAACCAGCGATAGAGCCAAGCAAAGGCGGTGGCGTACAGCGCGTAAGCAATCAGGTAGACGACCCCGGTCGCGAGCGACCCGGCCACGGTCAGCGCACCGAGAAAGCCGACCCCGAGGGCCGGCATCAGAAACGCCACGGTCACGACCCAGATGATCGCGCAGGTCCAGAGGGAATGGCGGAGGACGGGCCCGACCCCCGACAGATACCGCCCGACGAGACCGCCGACGGCGAGTTGGCCGAGAAACAGAACGAGGAGGAGGAACGGCTTGCCGGCGAAGCGGATTGTGTCCAGGACCGCCGAAAAGATCGGCGCTGGAATCACGTAGAGCACCGGATCGGCAAACATTTCCGGCAGAGTCGAGACTCCCAGCGCGAACCGGGCGGCCAGCATGTACGCCGCGGCGCCCACCATCGCGGCGAGGCCCGCGGTCCACCCCGCTGCAGCGTAGGACAGGCGCATCACCGAACATCCTGCCCGAGAACGGACCGCGCCGCGGGGCCTCCTCCGACCACGATCATGTCGGCCAGCGTACCTTCCACCGATCACGGCCCTGCCGTGGTATCTGGGCGCGATGACGCGAACACCGAGGGGACGCTACGTGCCTGGCTGATTCGGCTCAGTCTCGGCGGAGTGGCTGGCGTCACCGCTTTCACCCGCGGGCCGCCGCAGGCGCTCGGCCTTCTGCTGAACGGTATTCTTTCCCGCCTCGAGCGCGGCGGCAAGCTCCTGCCGAGTCTCCTGCAGAATGCGCCGGCTCTCGTTGAGCACCGCATTCGCTTTGTCCTGCATTTCGCCAAAGCGCTGGTTGATCTGGATTTCTCCATTCCGCTGGGTATACCAGAGCGTCCCGATCGCACCCACGATCATGCCAAGTAAAAACCCCTTCATCACAGACCTCCTCGCATCACTACTATACTACTACTCTATCAGGTGGGAACGGTGGGATGGTGTGTGGAAAATTGGCCCACAGGGCCAATTTTCCACACACCATCCCACCGTTCCCACCTGATAGAGCACTACAATCCACTCTGGGCGATGTGGAAGCCGATCAGGACCGCCCCGATCAGCAAGACGATCAGCAGCGCGGCCCACGCCCAGATCAACGGGCCGACCACGCCCGCCAGGGCGACGAGCTCGACGAGCCCCCAGACGACCGGCAGGGCCAGGAGTACGGCGACGACGATCGCGACGATGACCATCGCGATCGTTCGAGGATAGTATAGACCATAACGGTCGGTCGCGCTCTCGTTCACCGGCTGCGATCCCCCATTCGTCGGCATGTCCTCCTCGACGTTGACCTGGACGACCGACGAGGCTTGCCCGCCCAGGGCCGGGCCGGGCACCTCCGGCTGCTCCATGTCCGGGTTGACCATGCCCTGCCGACGCGGCTCGGGCCGCTTTTCGCGTGGCGTCGGGTCTGGCCGGGGCTCGCCCATCAGACGTTCTCCGTCAGGATCGCTCGTTTGCACTGTGCGATCGCGTCGGTCACGGCGATGCCACGCGGGCAGGCGTCGGTGCAGTTGAAGACGACGCGACAGCGCCAGACCCCCCAGCGTTCGTTCAGGATAGCCAGGCGCTCCGCCGCCCCGTGGTCTCGGCTGTCGAAAATGAAGCGATGGGCGTTGACGATCGACGCTGGCCCGACGAACTTCCCGTTCGCCCAGAACGGAGGACACGCGGTCGTGCAGGCGGCGCAGAGGATGCACTTCGTCGTGTCGTCGTAGCGGGCCCGCTCCTCCGGCGATTGCAATCGCTCGGTCGCGGGCGGCCGCTCGTCGTTGATCAGGTAGGGTAGGACCTCGGCGTAGTGCGCGAAGAACGGTTTCAGGTCGACCACCAGGTCTTTGATCACCGTGAGGCCCAGTAACGGTCGGATCGTGATCTCGTCACCCATGTTCTTGACCAGCACCTTGCAGGCCAGGCGATTGCGGCCGTTGATCCGCATCGCGTCGGAGCCGCAGATGCCCTGAGCGCAGGAGCGGCGAAAGGTGAGCGTGCCATCCTGATACCACTTGATCTGGTTGAGCAGGTCGAGGACGCGGTCGCTCGGGTCCGCTCCGACCGCGTAAGTCTCGTCGTGGGGAGCCAGATCCACGTCCGGATTGAACCGCTCGATTTTGAGCTTGACTGCCCGTCTGGGCTGTTCCATTGGCGTTCACGTCCAGGTATCTAGGATCCGCTCAGTAGGTCCGGGCTTTCGGCTCGAACCGGGTGATGCTGACCGGCTTGTAGCGCAGCTCGATCTTGCCGTCACGCTGGTAGGCCAGGGTGTGTTTCAGCCACTCTTGATCGTTCCGCTGCGGGTAATCCTCTCGATAGTGCGCCCCGCGACTCTCGGTGCGGGCCAGCGCACTGGTGACCAGCACCTCGGAAATGTCGATCAGGTTGCCAACCTCCAGGGTTTCCTGGAGATCGGTGTTGAAAGTCCTTCCACGGTCGCCAGGGCGCGTCCGTCGATAGCGCTCGCGCAACTGGCCGATGCGCGACAGGCACTCGGTCAGACCCTCTCCGGTGCGCAGGACCGATGCCAGGTCCATCATCGTGGTCCGGAGCTCCTCGCGGACCGCCGACACCGGTTCGGCGCTCTCGCCGGTGAGAAAGTGCTCGATCTCGGCGCGCGCGCGATCGGCAGCGTCGGCCGGCAGCGGCGGCAGCTCGCTGGCGTGGCTGTAGCGCAACGCGTCGATGCCGGCGCGTCGGCCGAAGACGATCAGGTCGACCAGCGAGTTGGTGCCGAGTCGGTTCGCGCCGTGGACCGAGACGCACGCGCACTCGCCCGCGGCGTACAGCCCAGGCAGCGGCGTGTTCTTTTCGTCGATCACCACCCGACCGTCCAGATCTGTCGGGATGCCGCCCATGGCGTAGTGCGCGGTCGGCTGGACCGGAATCGGCGCGACCACCGGATCGATCCCGAAGTAGACGCGGACGAACTCGGTGATGTCGGGCAGCTTGGTTTCGACGACGTCGCGGCCAAGGTGAGTCAGGTCGAGGTACACGTAGTCCTGGCCGTTGATGCCGCGTCCCTCGCGGATCTCGGTGTAGATGCAGCGCGAGGTCAGGTCGCGGGGTGCCAGGTCCTTCAGCGTCGGGGCGTAGCGCTCCATGAAGCGCTCGCCCTGGCCGTTGAGCAGGATGGCGCCTTCGCCACGAGCGCCCTCGGTGATGAGGATACCCATCCTGTACATGCCGGTGGGGTGAAACTGGTAGAACTCGACGTCCTCCAACGGGATACCCGCGTGGTAGGCCATCGCGACGCCGTCGCCGGTGCCCGCGAGCGCGTTGCTGGTGACCCGGAAGGCGCGGCCGTAGCCGCCCGTGGCGATGATGACGGCCTTGCTCTGGAAGACGTGCAGGTCGCCCGACTCGATCTCCCGCGCGACGACGCCCGCCGCGCGGCCCTCCGACAGGAGCAGGTCGAGCACGTGAAATTCGTTGTAGAAGTTGACCTGGGCCTTGATGCACTGCTGGTAGAGGGTCTGCAGGATCATGTGGCCGGTGCGGTCGGCCGCGTAGCAGGCGCGACGGACCGGCGCCTCGCCGAAGTTGCGCGTGTGGCCGCCGAAGCGGCGCTGGTCGATCTTCCCCTCGGGCGTGCGGTTGAAGGGCAGCCCGCGATGCTCGAGCTCGTAGACGGTCTCGATCGCGTCGCGGCACAGGATCTCAACGGCATCCTGGTCGGAGAGGTAGTCGCCACCCTTCACCGTGTCGAACATGTGCCACACCCAGTGGTCCTCCTCGAGATTGCCGAGGGCCGCGCCGATACCGCCCTGCGCCGAGCCGGTGTGGGAGCGCGTCGGGTAGAGCTTGCTCAGAACGGCGACGTTGGCCAGGGCAGAGGTCTGCAGGGCCGCCATCAGGCCGGCCCCACCGGCCCCGACGATGATCGCGTCGAAGTGATGGACGGTCACACCGTTCATCGTGGCGCGACCGGTTCGAAAGTCAGGATGACCAGCGAGCCGACGATCACGAAGACGAGCGCGAAACTGGCCAGCGCGGCGAGGGAGAGCACACGATAGGCCGGCCGATGCACGTAATCGTCGATCAGGGTCCGCAGGCCATTGGTACCATGAGCGAGCGCGAGCACCAGCATCAGCCAGTCGTAGGTGCGCCAGAAGGGGCTTTCCCAGCGCTGAGCGACGAAGAGATAGTTCACGGCGCTGATTTCGTTGATGACGTGGACGATGAGAACGTGCCCGAAGACCAGGAAGAGCAGAAAGACCCCCGACACGCGCATGAAAAACCAGGTGTAGAGCTCGAAGTTGCTGCCGCCGCCCGGCCGTGCGCGGCGAGGCGCCGGGGTGCGGGCCGAGCCCGGGATGACGCTGCTCATGGTGCCTGCCTCACGACACTCAAAATACTTGCCGAAGCATCAGGTAGGCGACCGGGATCATGATCACCGGAAACAGCACGGCCCCGGCGTAGATCATTGCCCGATTGAATTTGATGGCGCTGGGGATGAAGTCGATCGCGATCAGGCGAACGCCGTTGCCGCCGTGGTAGAGCACCGCCGCGACGAGCAGGACCTCGAGGACGCGGACTGACGGTCGCTCGTAGATTCCGACGACGACGTTGTAAACGTTCGGTCCGAAGCCGACGAGCGCCGTGTCGAGGATGTGGACGAAGAGGAAGAAGGCGACGGCGACTCCGGAGACGCGGTGGAGGACCCAGGCCCACTGGCCGATCTGACCGCGATACATGACGCCTCCCTGGGGGATCCGACGTGTGTCCGTTGATGAGGATGTGATCCACACATCCCCATCAACGGACACACGTCGGATCCCCCGAGGTTATAGCTTCATCGCCTGGACCAGGCCGCGCACGGCGTCGGCTGACCGGTGCAGGGCGGCGCGCTCGTCCTGCGAGAGCGAGAACTGAATGATCTCTTCGACACCCTTCTCGCCGAGCTTGACCGGCACGCCGACGTAGAGACCGTGGATTCCGTACTGCCCTTCGAGATAGGCGCAGCACGGCAGGACGCGCTTCTGATCGAGCAGGATCGCGTCGGTCATCTCGGCGAGCGCGGCGGACGGGGCGTAGTAGGCGCTGCCGGTCTTCAGCAGCTTGACGATCTCTTCGCCGCCACGACGGGTGCGCTCGATGATCTGCTCGATCCGATCCGAGGAGAGCAGCGCGGTCAACGGTCGCCCGCCGACGGTGGTGTGGTCCGGCAGCGGTACCATGGTGTCGCCGTGCCCACCCAGGACGTACGCGTCGACGTCCTGGAACGCCACGTCGAGCTCGAGCGCGATGAACGTCTTGTAGCGCGCGGTGTCGAGGATGCCAGCCTGCCCGACCACGCGGTGGCTCGGGAGGCCACTGACGCGGTACGCTAGCTGAGTCATCGCGTCGACCGGGTTCGTCAGCATCACGACGATGCAGTTCGGCGACTGCTGGACGACCGCCTGGACCACCGTCGTGATGACCTGCTGGTTGATCGCCAGGAGGTCGTCGCGGCTCATGCCCGGCTTGCGCGGGACCCCGGAGGTGACGATCACCAGGTCCGAGTTGGCGGTGGCTTCGTAGCCCTTCCCCTCGGGGGTGGTCGTGACGCCGGTGACGCGGCCGTCGAACCCCACGATCGGCGCGGACTCCTGTAAGTCCAGCGCCTTTCCCTCGGCCAGCCCCTCGACGACGTCGGTCAGGACCACGTCGGCGTAGCCGCGCTGGACGATGCGCTGCGCCGTCGAGGCGCCGGTCTGCCCGGCGCCAATGACTGATACCCGTTTTCGCACGCGGAATCTCTCCTGTTCGTTCAGAGGTGCGCGATGATCGCGTCCGCCATCTGGGATGTGCCCACCGCGGTCGGATCGTCCGGCGACGGCTTCAGGTCGTAGGTGACGCTCTTGCCCTCCGCGATGACCTCGGCAATCGCCCGCTGCATGCGGTTCGCCGCGTCTTTCTCGCCGAGGTAGTTCAGCATCATCACCGCCGAGAGCATCAGGGCGGTCGGGTTCACCTTGTTCATCCCGGTGTACTTGGGCGCGCTGCCGTGGGTTGCCTCGAAAACGGCGATGTCTTTGCCAATGTTGGCACCCGGCGCGACTCCGAGCCCGCCGATCAGGCCGGCGCACAGGTCCGACAGGATATCGCCGTAGAGGTTGGGCAGGACCAGGACGTCGTACAGCTCGGGCTTCTGCACCAACTGCATGCACATGTTGTCGACGATCCGGTCTTCGAAAGCGATGTCGGGGTATTCGGCGGCGACTTCGGTGGCCACCGCCAGGAAGAGGCCGTCGGTGAACTTCAGAATGTTGGCCTTGTGGACGGCCGTCACCTTCTTGCGCCCGTTCGCGCGGGCATAGTCGAAGGCGTAGCGGACGATGCGACGGCTTCCCCCGATCGAGATGCTCTTGATGGAGATGCCAGAATCGATGGTGATTTTCTTGCCGATCAGGCGGCCGATGTCCTCGATCAGCTGGAGTGTCTCGGGCTTCCCTTCCTGGAACTCGATTCCAGCGTACAGCCCTTCAGTGTTCTCGCGGACCACGATCAGGTCGACGTCCTCGTAGCGCGTTCGGACGCCGCGGTAGGACTTGCAGGGGCGAAGGCAGGCGTAGAGGTCCAGCTCTTGCCGCAGCGCCACGTTGACGCTGCGAAAGCCACGCCCGACCGGCGTCGTCAGGGGACCCTTGAGCGCGACTTTGGTGCGGCGAATCGAGTCGAGAACCCGGTCCGGTAGGGCGGTTCCATACTCTGCCACCACGTCCGCGCCGGCTCTTTCGACGTCCCAGTCGATCCTGACGCCCGTGGCGTCGACCACACGCCGGGTCGCCTCGCTAAGCTCCGGCCCTACCCCGTCACCCGGAATCAAGGTCACGGCGTGTGCCACTCTTCCTCCTTAGAATGGCTATCAAAACCTGAGTTTGAGCGCGCACAGCGCGCTCAAACTCAGGTTTTGATAGCGTTTCTTAGTGTTGACCACATTTTGCGTTCACGATCTCAAAAAATTATAGAGCGAGCTCCGTCTCCAGTGCAAGCAAGGAAGCACCCGGTCCTGCTGTAACTTAAGAGGGTGTGTGGGAAGGGGCA
>DATLRG010000737.1:0-23370 GCA_035534795.1 Chloroflexota bacterium | reverse complement strand
GCTCACGCCTGCTCCCACCTCCTGCCCGGGCCCACCGCGGCAATTCCGTGCCGTGCAGCCGAATTCGGTATAATACTCGGGTAGGCGAACGCGACCGATCGCCACGCGCACTGAAGGGAACTCGTCGACCGTTGAACCCCGTGCAACCATTGACCAGGCGGCGCTTTTGCGCCGCCGTCGCCTCGACGCTCGCCGTCGCCGGCTGCGGAGCGGCTGCCGTTCCGCCGACGCCGACGATTATCGCCCCGATCAACCTGCCGACGGCGACCGCCGCGCCCGTCGCCGGCAAGCTCTTGATCACCACCCAGGGAAACTTCTTCGACTTCGACCTCGCCACGCTGCGCGAGACGCAGCTCACCCACTTTCCGCAGGACTCGTTTGCCGCGTCACCCTCGCTCTCGCCCGACCGCAGCAAAGTAGCCTACAGCTTTTACGTTCTGCCCAAGAATGAGAGCGACCTCGGCGGGAGCGACCTGAGTCTGATGGACGTGACCGGCGCCGATCCACGCGTCGTGCGCGCCCACGGTACGCCCGGCGTCAGCTTCGAGGAGCCGTGCTGGACCTCCGATGGCAGCGGCATTCTCTGCACGCAGCGAACGACTGTGTATAACCAGGGGAACTACCAGGGAGTGAAAGTCCAGGTCGTCCGCATCGGGCTCGACGGCTCGGGACCCGCGGCGGTCGTCGCCGACGCGCAGAGTCCGGCTACGTCGCCCGACGGTAAGCACCTGGCCTACCTGACCGTCGATCAGCAGGGTGCTACCTCGAAGCTCTGGATTGGAGCTGCGTCGGGCGCCGGGGCGAAGGACCTGCTCGGGACTCAGAACTTTACCTACATCCGCGCCCCGCGCCTCTCGGCAGACAGCACCCGGATCGCCTTCGGGGCAGTTGGCGGTCCGCCGGTGGCGACGCCGGCGAAGAGCAGCGGGCTGGTCTCGCCGCTGGCGCTGCTTCGCCCCGCCGTGGCCGAAGCGCACGGTATTGCCTGGGAAATCTGGACGGTCGCCCCGGACGGGAGCGATCTGCGGCGCCTGACCCACGTCCAGGAGGACTCGCCGATCCCTGCCTGGTCGCCCGACGGCAAGTGGGTCGCCTTCGCCGGCGAGGTCGGCCTCTATCTGGTCGATGCCGAGGGCCATCAGACGCTGCGGCTCTCGACGAAGACGAGCGGCGGCGGCCTCGCCTGGCTTTGACCGATCACGCCAGCGCCGTGTCGATCTCGTCGCCGACCCACGGGTCTGTCTCGACGGCTTGACGCTCCACCAGTCTCCGTCGCGCCGCCTCACCGCCGATGCGCCCCAGCGCCCAGGCGGCGTGACCGCGGACCAGCGGCTCCGCGTCGTCGAGCGCTCGGCCGAGGGCGGGGATGGCGCTGGCGTCGCCGAGGTTTCCCAGCGCGACGCAGACGTTCCGGAGCAGCCCGCGGCGGCCGGCCCGCATCAGCGCGGTGTGGCGGAAGCGGGCGCGGAACTCGGCCTCCGACAACGCGAGCAGTGGCAGGAGGTCCGGTTGGGCGCCGATGCCTTCGCTCGGCTGAAACGCGGGCGGCGCGGCCGGCGCTGCCTTCCGGTTCACCGGGCAGACCTCCTGACAGATGTCGCAGCCAAACACCCAGTCGCCGATCAGCGGACGCAGGTCGCGCGGAATCGGCCCGCGCAGCTCGATCGTCAGGAAGGCGATGCACCGATCGTTGTCGATCACCCCCGGCGCCACGATCGCGCCGGTCGGGCAGGCGGGGATGCACCGCTGACAGGAGCCGCAGGTGGTGCGGAGCGGCTCGTCGGGGGTCAGCGGCAGGTTGGTCAGCACCTCGGCGAGGAAGACCCACGATCCGAGCTGGTGAGTCAGGAGATTGCTGTTTTTGCCATACCAGCCCAGGCCGGCGCGCTCGGCGACCGCGCGATCGACCAATCGACCGGTGTCCACGAACGTCTTCAGCTTGACGTCGGGCGGGCACAGCCGGTGCAGGTCCACACAGAATGCCTTCAGCCGCTCGCCAAGCTCGGCGTGATAATCACGGCCCCAGGCGTATCGCGCGACCTTGCCGCGTAGCCCGTGCCCGTCCGGCGGCGGCTCTGGATCGAGCGCCCGGTAACTGATGCCGAGCGCGATCAACGAGCGTGCGTCCGCGAGGTGGTTGCGTGGATCGCAGGAGAAGCGGGCGCGGTCGGCGGTGAACCAGGCGAGGCCAGAGAAGAGACCGGCCTCGATCCGTTCGAGCAAACTCTTCTCGGCGCGCTCGAACGGATCGGCGCTGGCGATGCCGACCAGCGGAAACCCGTGCTGCCGCGCCAGCCGCTTGACCGCGGCGGTGAGAGCGCCGTCAGTGCGTTCGCGTGTCACCCGTCGCTCCTCTCGATGCCCTCTTCAATTATAGGTGGTCCGCGGAAGGGAAGGGGGTATATCGCAGCGTCGTGGGGCGGACGGCGTGGCCTCACCACCATGGGTTACAAGTGAGAGGGCAGGACGGGTTGTCAAGTGATGGGAAGAACGGGTACAATCGTCTATGACAAAGGCAAGGTGGGGCTCTGGCGCGAGGTCGCGGGGGCGCCCTTGGGCGGCAAGCTCATGGGCGTCCTCGATCTGCCCAGCAAGCTCCCGGTCCGGTTGTGGCTGGATCCCGATCCCGCCGCCAACGAGCAGAGTTTCGTCGCTCCGATCAAGGCGATCCTGACCGCCGGCACTCTGGTCCTCTTCGACCGGGGCTTCGATGCCTCCCCGTTCTTCGACTGGCTCACCGACCACCAGGTCAGCTTGGTCAGTCGCGCCCGCACGCTGGGCGCCTCCCAGATCACCGAGTTTTTCACCAACAGCTCCCAGGTGCGCGACGGTCTGGTGCGCTTCGGCCAGTACCGCTCCAACCCCTGCACCCACCCGCTGCGCCGGGTCGAGATCAAAGTCGGCGGGGTCTGGCACCGCTACCTCACCAACGCCCGCGACCCGGCCGTCCTCTCGCCCCGCGATGTTGCCGAACTCTCTGGCTCCCGCTGGCGGATCGAGGAGGCGTTCTTGCTGACCAAGCGTCTCCTGGGCCTGGCCTATCGGTGGACCGGGCCATTCCACGGCATCGCCTTGCCGGTGTGGGCGACCTGGTTGCTCGACGGCGTGTTGATGGGTCGGCGTGATGCGATCGCGCAAGAACTCGACCTTCCCTTGGAGCAGATCTCGCTCGACATGGTCTCCCGCGGTTTGGATCACTTCACCCTGGCCGCCCAGCGCGGCGAGACGAGCGATCCGGTCGCTTCCCTCGCTGCCCAATCCGATCTCGGCATCGTCAAACGCCAACGCAAATCCCGCGCGCGGGCTCGCCTTGACACGTGGCCCCAGGAGCTTAACTTGTAACCCATGCACGGGGGTCTGCCCCTACGGCGACCATCACCGGCGATTATGTCGGATTCAATAGACGACCGCTAAAGTGGTGAGTGGTCATGCACCTTTCGATCCGATGATTCCGCTCGTCGTTGCGAGCCGAGAGCGATCTTGCTGGGCTGGCTCTGAAACCGTGTCTTGACACGTGACTGTTTGGTAACGTATAATCCGGACGTGGACGACGACCGAGTGTTCAAGGCGCTGGCCGACCCGACGCGTCGCTTCCTGCTCGACCAGCTCTTCGAGCGTGACGGCCGCACGCTCAAAGAGCTGGAGTCCAAGCTGGAGATGACGCGCTTCGGGGTCATGAAGCACCTGCGGCTGCTCGAAGACGCGGGGCTCGTCCTCACGCGCCGGTCCGGGCGGGAGAAGCTGCACTTTTTGAACCCGGTGCCGATCCGGTTAATCCACGATCGGTGGATCGACAAATACACCGAGTGTCAGGTATCAGCGTTGGCGAATCTCAAGACGGAGTTGGAAAAGAACGTATGAACCCAACCGCGGAAACCAAGACTGTCCAGATGTACCGGGTGTACATCAAAGCCACGCCGCAGGCGATCTGGGACGCGATCACCAGGCCCGAGTGGACGGTGAAGTACGGCTACGCCATGTTGCTCGACTACGAGTTGCGCTCTGGTGGCAAGTTCCGCGCACACGCCAATGAGGGCATGAAGGCGTTCGGGTGTCCCGACGTCATCAGCGATGGCGAAGTGATTGAGGCCGACCCTCCACGCAAGCTGGTCCAGACCTGGCGGATGACGATGTCCCCGGAACTGGCAGCCGAGGCGTTTACCCGCTTCACCTGCGAGATCGAGCCGGTCCGGGGCGGGGTGACGAAGCTGACGGTCACTCACGACGTCACCGGAGCGCCCATCTGGGCGGCCGTCTTAGCGGGCGAGGGCGAGGCCACCGGCGCCGGCGGCGGCTGGGCCGAGGTGCTCAGCGGCCTGAAGACGCTCCTGGAAACCGGCCAGCAGTTGCCATTCCAGAGCGGCCCGGCGGGGGACTGAGCGTCTTTTCGGATCTGAAAGCCAAGCCGAGTCGCTGCCTCGCGAGACAGCGACTCGGCTTGGCTTTCATGTACATTTGACGCCCGCGTGGCAGGTGGCTAGAATCGTGGCATGAAGAGCGCGCCGTGACGTGCCTCAGCGGCTTGGAACGCGGCGCGGTGCGTTCTCAAGGTCCAGGAAGGAGGTCGCCCGTGCTGAAGACGTTGGATACCGCCAGGGTTCGCGTTGGACCTCAAGGACGGGTCGTCATTCCGGCCGCGCTCCGGCATTCGCTGGGGATCGACGTGGGGGACACGCTGGTGGCCCGCTCGGAGAACGGCCGCCTGGTGTTGGAGAAGCCGGAGGCGATCCTTGCCCGTATCCGCGAACGATTTCGAGACCTCCCGGACGGCGTCGATCTGGCCGATGAACTGATTGCCGAACGACGCGCCGAAGCGAAGCGAGAGAACGAGCTTGAGTGAAGAGCTGCCGACGAGACACGTCCTTGACGCGTCTGCGGTTCTGGCCTATCTACAGCAGGAGCCGGGGCGCGAGGTCGTGGCGAACCTCTTCGCCGGGGCCGCGATCTCAACCGTGAACTGGTCCGAAGTGCTTCAGAAAGGGCTTGCGCGTGGTTTGGACGTGGCCGCGCTACTGGACGTTCTGTCCGCGGTGGGCCTTCGAGTCGTGCCTTTCACCGCCGAGGATGCGGAAGCCACCGCGCTGCTCTGGCCGGCGACCCGCGCATTTGGCTTATCCCTGGGAGACCGGGCCTGCCTGACGCTTGGCTTGCAGCGGCGCTGCCCGGTCTTCACCGCCGATCGAAGCTGGCAGCAACTCCGCCTTGACCTGGACATTCGGATGATTCGGTAGCGTGGGCCCAACTGTCACCAGCCAGACGGCCCGAAGTCAGTGGGGATTCTCGTAGCTTTCGCGTCGGTTCGCGTCCCTCGCGGTGGAATACGAAGCGCTCCACGGTCCTCCCGTGACGTGTCATCTGACGGTTGGGCGGTGCAGTCACGGAGGACAAAATGCGTCCACGCGCGGCTATCCCCGCCCGGCCGCAGGGGCGAAGGGCTGTGCGCTCGGCACGGAACGTGCAGCCGGGCGTCAGAACGCCGGGAGCAGATTCATCCAGCTTCCGGTCTCCGACGTCAGCGTCGGGAGGTCCCCGTGAGTCGCCGCGAGCGCCAGAACCTCGGGTCTGCTCGGTCGAGCGACCCGCCTTCGGTCGCGACGCCCGTCCCCATGGCGGTGGCCCAACCACGACCGGGCGTGGTGACCGTAACGCTCCACGTCAACGGCGTCGACCGCTCTCTTACCATTGAGCCGTGGATCACCCTGCTCGACGCCTTCCGCGAACACCTCGGTCTCACCGGTCCCAAGAAGGGCTGCGACCGCGGGCAGTGCGGAGCCTGCACCGTCCTGCTCGACGGTCGACGCGTCACTAGCTGCCTCGCGCTCGCCGTCGCCCACCAGGATGCCCAGATCACGACGACCGAGGGACTGGGTACTCAGGAGAACCTGCACCCGCTCCAGCAGGCGTTTATCGCGCACGACGCCTTCCAGTGCGGCTACTGCACGCCGGGCCAGATCTGCTCGGCGGTCGGGATGCTGTGTGAGGCCCAGGCCGGCTGGCCCAGTGCGGTCAGCCTCGACCTGACCGCCAACCAGGTTACCCTCGATGCCGACGAAATCCGCGAGCGCATGAGCGGCAACCTCTGCCGTTGCGCCGCCTACGCGAACATCGTCCCGGCCATCCAGGAGGTCGCGTCGTGAACCCATTCCGCTACGAACCGGCGAGCGACGCGGCGACCGCCGTCGCGCTGCTCGCCAGGGCGCCCAACGCCGCCTTCCTGGGCGGTGGGACCAACCTCGTCGACCTGATGAAGATCGGGGTCGCGACGCCCGATCCGCTGGTCGACGTCAGCCGCCTCCCCTTTAACCAGATCGAGCGGCTGCCCGACGGGGGCATTCGCATCGGCGCCGCGGTGCGCAACAGCGACCTCGCGGCCGATCGCACGATTCGCGAGCGCGTTCCCGTGCTCGCCCAGGCCCTGCTCGCGGGCGCCTCGGGCCAGCTGCGCAATCTCGCAACGACCGGCGGGAATCTGCTCCAGCGGACCCGCTGCCTCTACTTCCAGGATCTAACCAAGCCGTGCAACAAGCGCACCCCGGGCGCCGGCTGCTCCGCCCGCGACGGATACAACCGTAACCTGGCCATTCTCAGCACCTCGGAGGCGTGCATCGCCAGCCACCCCTCGGATCTGGCCGTCGCTCTCGCCGCCCTCGACGCGGTGGTGCACGTCCAGGGGCCGAAGGGTGAGCAGACGATCTCCCTCGGCGACTTCTACCGCCGGCCGGGGGACGAGCCATGGCGTGATACCGTCCTTGAGCACGGCGACTTGATCACCGCCGTCGAGGTCCCGCCGCTGGCTTACGCGACACACTCACATCACCGCAAGGTCCGCGACCGGGCGTCGTTCGCCTTCGCGCTGGTCTCGGTGGCCGCGGCGCTCGACGTCGCCGATGGTATCGTGCGCGACGCGCGGATCGCGTTGGGCGGCGTCGCTCCCGTGCCGTGGCGGGCGAGCAAAGCCGAGGTCGCGCTCCGCGGCGCGCCGGCGACCGAGGAGACCTTCGCTCGGGCTGCCGACGCCGAGCTCGCCGACGCACAGCCGCTTCCGGGCAATGCATTCAAGGTCCCCCTCGCGCGCCGCGTCATCGTGCGGACACTCCTCGACCTCACGGAGGGCTACCAATGAGCCTCACCACGCGCGCGATTGGAATGCCGCTCGACCGGGCTGATGGCCCCGCGAAGGTCACCGGCGCTGCCATGTACGCCTACGAGCACGCCGTCGAGCGCGCGGCATACGTGTTTCCGGTCCAGAGCACGATCGCGAAAGGCCGGATCGTCGCGATCGACGCCAGCGCCGCGAAGGCGGTGCCCGGCGTCCTCAGCGTGCTCTCGCACGAGAACGCGCCGCGCCTCGCGCCGGTCCCCCCTCCCTTCCCCGGGTTTCCCCCGGATGAGGACCTCGCGCTGTTCCAGTCAGCGGTCGTCGCCTACGATGGCCAGTTCGTCGCCGCCGTCGTCGCCGAGACGCCCGAGGCCGCGCGGTACGCCGCCGGTCTCGTCGTCATTCGTTACGCGGAGAAGCCGCCGGACGTCGAGCTCGACGCCAACCGTGCCGACCTGTACAAGCCGGCGAAAGTCGGCGGCGGCTACGAGACCGACACCATGAGCGGCGACGTCGAGGCCGCGCTCGCGTCGGCGGCCGTCGCGCTCGACCACACCTACACCACGCCGGCCTACCACAACAACCCGCTCAAGCCGCACACGACGGTCGCGGTGTGGCGCGACGACGGCGTGACCCTTTACAACTCCGACCAGGGCCCGCATGCCATCCGCGATACGGTTGCCCGGCTGTTCTGCCTCCCGCTCGAGCAGGTCCGCGTCATCGCACCCTTCGTCGGGGGCGCGTTCGGGTCCAAGGCTCTCCCCCACCCGCCGGCGATCCTTGCCGTCATGGCCGCGCGGGTAACGAGACGGCCGGTGAAGCTCGCCCTCACCCGGGAGCAGATGTTCGCGGTCGCCGGTTATCGGCCGCCGACGATCCAGCGCTTGCGCCTCGGAGCAGGTGGCGATGGGCGGCTCACGGCGATCGCCCACGACGTCGTCGAGCAGACCGCGACGATCACCGAGTATGCCGAACAGGCGGCCGTCGCGACGCGGATGGTGTACGCGGCGCCGAACCGCCGCACGACGCACCGTCTCGCGCGGCTCGACCTGCCAGTGCCGTCCTGGATGCGCGCGCCCGGCGAGTGTCCGGGGATGTTCGCGCTGGAGTCGGCGATGGACGAGCTGGCGATCGCCGGTCACCTCGATCCGATCGAGCTGCGCGTCCGCAACGAGCCCGCGGTCGACCCCGAAACCGGTCTCCCGTTCAGCAGCCGCGGCCTCGTCGCCTGCCTGCGCGAAGGCGCCCGGCGCTTCGGCTGGGCGCCCCGCGACCCAACGCCGCGGACGCGACAGGACGGCCGCTGGCTCGTCGGGGACGGCGTGCTGGGGGTCGGCGATCGTCGAGGCGGCGCGAAAGCTCCGCGCCCGCCTGCGCGACGAATACGGTGGCGTCATCCCACGCGCCGGCCTTGAAGCATCCGGTGGGATCGGGGCGGAGAATCCCGAGGCGCAGCGCTTCGCGATGCACGCCTTCGGGGCGCAGTTCGCGGAAGTGCGGGTCGACATCGACACCGGGGAGATCCGCGCCCCGCGCCTGCTCGGCGTCTTCGCCGCGGGTCGGATCATCAACCCGAAGACCGCTCGGTCGCAATTCCTCGGGGGGATGACGATGGGGCTCTCGATGGCACTCTTCGAGGGAAGCCTCCTCGACCCGCGCTTCGGCGACTACGTCAACCACGACCTGGCGGAGTACCTCATCGCGACGAACGCCGAAGTCGGCACGGTCGAGGTCGCCTGGATCGACGAGGACGATCCGCACGTCAACCCGCTGGGCGCGAAGGGGATCGGGGAGATCGGGATCGTGGGCACGGCCGCCGCGGTCGCCAACGCCGTCTATCACGCGACCCGCATCCGCGTCCGCGACCTGCCGATCACGCTGGACAAGCTCCTGTGAGGGTATGGTCAGACCTCGGCGCGAGAGGGATGGTCGCGTCGAGTGGCCGCCACGATGCCGATGGGCCGCTTGGAAGCCTTCAGCGACGGCGTGTTCGCGTTCGCCATGACACTGCTGGTGCTGAATTTTCCGGTTCCGCGCGTGCCGAGTGGCGAGCTGGCGCGGGCCCTCCTCGCGCAGTGGCCGTCCTACGCGACCTACGTTGTCAGCTTCTTCGTCATCGGCAACATGTGGATCAACCACTACGCGATCGTTCGCCTCATCGCGCGGGTCGACCGTCCGATGCTGGTGATGAACCTGATTCACTTGCTGGGCGTCGCCTTTCTCCCGTATCCCACCGCTCTGCTCGGCGCTTACATCCAGTCCGAGCCGGACGCGCGAGTCGCGGCGGTCCTTTACGCCGGTACCGCGACGGTGATCGGAATCGGGTTCATGGGCTTCTGGATCCACGCGGTCCGCCGCGGTCTGCTTCGGAGCTTCGTTGACCAGGCGCGGGCGCGCGCAGCGACCCCACGATCAGACATCAGCCTGCTAGCGTATCCGCTTGCGATGGTCGTCGCCTTTTTCAGCGCTCCCCTCAGCCTCGCGCTCTTTGCGTTGATCCACGTCTACTACCTCTTCAACCCGATCGCCGAGGCGCTCGCCGGCTCCGCGAGCGCACCCGCCGATCGGTGAGCGGCCTCGCTTATCCTCCATCTCAGGATCGCGGCACGAGCTTGAGCGTGGCGGCTCGCGCCTCGGGGGTGACGATGTGGGGGACGATTGTTGGGTAGCGGCCGTACTTCGCGCGGTAGGCAGCGTCGATTTCGTCGTTCCCCTCATCGGTCTCGACGAGGGTCACATCCTTCTCGACGCCGCCGGCCCAGAGTCGCCCTTCGTGGCGCACCTGGGCAGCACGGAACCAGGCCGCGCTAGCGCCGTTGACGGAGCGGACGTAGAGGTCGTCGCCCACCCGGACGATCCAGACGATCACCGGCTTGCGCGGCGTGCCGTCGCGGCCGAGTGGGGCGATCCGCACCTCGTCCGCGGCCCCAATCGTGCTGAGCTCATCGCCCGCCCAAGTAGCCATGGTGGCGCCTCCTTTCAAAACTCGATCAGGACTTTGATCGCTTCCCGTTCGTTCATCGCCCGGTAGCCGTCCGGCACCCCGTCGAGGCGCGCGACCCGATCGAAGACCCGCCCCGGTGCGATCCGGCCGGCGAGAACGTCTGGCAGCAGCTCCGCGATGTACGCCCGGGCCGGGGCAATCCCACCGCCGATCGTGACGTTGTTGAATAACGTCAGCCGCGAGAGTGGAATCGATTCTTCCTGGGGAAGACCGACGCGGCCGACCGCGCCACCCGGACGGGCGATGCGGAGGGCCGTGCGCGTCGACTGGTCGTGGCCCACGCACTCGAGGACGGAGTGCGCGCCGAACCCGTTGGTGAGCTCGCGCACCTGCTCGACCGCCGCGTCGCCTCGCTCGCTGACGACGTCGGTCGCGCCGAATTCTTTGGCGAGGGCGATCCGGTCGGGATGACGGCCCAGGAGGATGATCTGCTCGGCGCCGAGGCGCCGGGCGGCGATCACGCCGCACAAGCCAACGGCGCCATCTCCGACGACGGCCACCGTCTTCCCCGGGCCAACTTTGGCCGCCAGGGCCGCGTGATGGCCGGTCGCCATCACGTCGGAAAGAGTCAGCAGCGAGGGCAGCCGCGCGTCGTCGACGCCGACCGGCAGGGTGACGAGCGTCCCGTCGGCCTGGGGGACGCGCACCGCGTCGCCCTGTCCGCCGTCGACGCCCGCGGAGCCGTACCGGCCTCCGTGGAGGCAGGAGGAGTGCAGTCCCTCCCGACAGAAGACGCAGGTGCCGTCGGAGTACAGAAACGGCGCGACGACGACGTCGCCGACTTTCACGGCGCGGACGTCGGCGCCGACGGCGTCGACGACGCCGATGAATTCGTGTCCCATGCGGCGGCCGGTCTCGCTGAGTTCCATCGTCTGGTATGGCCAGAGATCGCTGCCGCAGATCGCGGCGCGGGTGACGACGACGAGAGCGTCGGTTGGCTCGATGAGGCGGGCGTCGGGGACGGTCTCGATCCGGACGTCGCCGGCGCCGAACATGACAGTTGCACGCATGGTGGCTTACCTCTGGTGTATCTGTTTACCGAGTTCAAGATAGTGCGGAGAAACGGGCGTGTCAATACCTGAGCGCCGTCTCTTTGTCTTGCTCGACGGGGTGGGAAGCCCCGGTCCGTCCTGCGGTCGTCCGTCCGGTCTTGGCTACGGCCCGCGCGCGACGGCCGGCGGCTGACCGGCCGTCGGACCGGTCAGTCGCAGCGCGACCGGTCTTGGCTGGCGCAGCAACTCCACCGCCGTCGCCACGAAGTCGCGCCCCTGTTGCTGACACGTCCGCAGCACGCTGGTGGGGATCGCGTGCGTGCTCGCCCCCCGGTCGCCCCGATTGCCCGCCGAAATCTTCCGCACCAGCACCGCCGGCCGAATCGCCCGCTCGGCCGCATTATTCGTCGGCGCCAGTCCCTCCACGTACAGGAAGGTCAGCAACTGCCCTCGATGCTTCTTCAGCAGCTTGACGAAGCGCGCGTTGTCCGGATCGCTTTGCTCCTCTGCCACTACCCGGTCCAGAGCGGCCTCCAGCTTCGCGCACGCCCGCCGATAGCGCTCCTCACCCAGCGTGGTCCCTCGCTCCCGCAGGGTCATCGCCCCCCGCAGCAGCCGGGCGACCCGCTGACTCAGCACCACCGCCGCTCCGGTCTTGTCCGCCTGCAACTCGCCGCAGCGGCGCAGCAGGTGCCCAGCACACTTGTGCTGGCGGTAGGGGAGCGCGTCATACGCCAGAAAGCAGTCACAACTCAAAATCCCGGCGAAGTCCGTCCCGAGAATGCGCTCGGCCACCTCGTGCGACCGCCGCCGATCGATCGTGTAGACGGTCAGCCCGGCACTGGTGAAGGCCCAGAGCCAGGCGTGGCGCCCGGCCACTTTCCAGCCGGTCTCGTCCCCATTGACCAGCGGCTCCTGACGCAGCGTCGAGAGCAACATCTGGTAGGTCGGTTCGGCCTTGATGGCCAGTCGCTGCCCCGCCCGCGCCAGCGTGCCCGGCGCGACTCGCAGCCCCAGCGCTTCGGCCAGGACGTGCTCGACCTTGCGGTAGGGCACGCCCAGCCCGTGCTTGAACTCCGCCGCCAGCCCCAACGCCCGGGGACCGATCTGCACCGCCGCCGCTCCCAGCGCATCGGACGTCTGCTCGGGATGCCGCGCCTGAAAGCGCTGCCCACACTTCGCGCACCGGGCCGTCTCGACGTTGAACTGGGTGACGATCGGCTGCACCGGCGGAATCTCGACCTGATACTGGACCTGGACGGTGTAGTCGACCAGATTGCCCCCACACGTGAGGCAGGTCGCGTGCGCGAGCGTGACCTCCACGGTCCGATCGACCCGCGGCGGCTTCCCCCGGTGCGTCGGCGGGTGCCCCGCCTTTTGGCCCGGGCGTTGCGGATTCTCTTTGGGCGGCCCCTTCGAGAACGGCGCGGCTTGCCGTTTCCCGGCCCGACGCGCTGCCTCGAGCTGCCCCAGGGCGGTTTTCAGTGCTGCTTCCAGCTCGCCAAGGCGCGCTTGCAGTTGCGCGTTGCGTTGCTCCAACTCGGCGACACGCTGCCGAAGAGCAGTGTTCTCTGCCGCCAATTCTTCATAGTTAGGCCGCAAAGCATCTGCTGGCATAGTGGCTCTATCTTACACCAAGTATCAAGAGATCCTCGTCCGCTCACTCCTGACGGGAACACGGTAAACAAGTACCCTCTGGTCAATTTCTGTATCCCACATGTTGACAAACGCATTCAGCGGTTCGTCCAGCGCTCCACCTCTTCGGGGTACCTGGCCCCTTGCACCGTGATCTTCGAGGCGGCGCGATCGATCTCACGGAGATCGTCGGTCGTGAGCTCGACGGCGACCGCGCCGATGTTCTCCTCGAGGCGCTCCAGCTTGCGGGTGCCCGGGATCGGAACGATCCACGGCTTCTGGGCAAGAAGCCAGGCAAGCGCGATTTGAGCGGGTGTCGCCTTCTTCCGCTCCGCGACCCCACGAAGCAAATCGACCAACGCCTGATTCGCCTTCCGCGCCTCTGGCGTGAAGCGCGGGATGGCGTTGCGGAAGTCGGAGCGGTCGAACGTCGTGGCTTCGTCGATCTTTCCCGTGAGGAAGCCCTTGCCAAGGGGACTATACGGAACGAACCCGATTCCGAGCTCCGCGAGGGTCGGGATCACCTCCGCGTCCGGGGCTCTCCACCACAGCGAGTATTCGCTCTGGACAGCGGTGACCGGCTGAACGGCGTGGGCGCGACGGATCGTTTGCACCCCGGCTTCCGAGAGACCGAAGTGCTTCACCTTCCCTTCCTGAATCAGAGCCTTCACCGCCCCGGCAACGTCTTCGATCGGCACGTTCGGATCGACCCGGTGCTGATAGAACAGGTCGATAGCGTCGACCCTGAGTCGTTTGAGCGAGCCTTCGGTCACTTGTTGGATGTGTTCTGGTCGGCTGTCCAGCTCACTCCACCGCGATTGGCTGCTGGAAGCAGGTTTGTGCCCGAACTTGGTGGCGATCACCACCTGACTGCGGAAGGGGGCGAGGGCCTCGCCCACGAGCTCCTCGTTCGTGAACGGGCCGTACACTTCGGCGGTATCGAAGAAGGTAACGCCGCGCTCGACGGCGGACCGAATCAGCGCGATCATCTCCTGCTTGTCGGGAAACGGGGCGTAGGAAAAGCTCATCCCCATGCAGCCGAGCCCGATCGCCGAGACCTCCAGGTTGCTGTTCCCAAGCTTGCGTTTTTGCATGGTGTCTCCTTCGTGATGCGAGAGTCGACTCAGCGGTCGATGGGCGGCGCCGCCGCGTACTCCTCGTCGGTGACGTGGGGGCCCCAGGTCGCGGCGTTGCCGTTCTCGGGGACGTCGTGCATCGCCAGGTGGGTCATGAAGCACGTCGGCGCCGCGCCGTGCCAGTGTTCCTCGCCCGGCTCGAAGAACACCCGGTCGCCGGGGTGGATCACCTCGATCGGTCCGCCCCGGCGCTGCACGAGGCCGATGCCCTCGGTGACGTAGATGGTCTGCCCGTTGGGGTGGGTGTGCCAGGCCGTGCGCGCGCCCGGCGTGAAGTGGACGCTGCTCGCGCCCACGCGCGAGCCAGTGGATGGCGTCGCGACCGGGTCGACGTAGACCGTGCCGGTGAACCACTGGCTCGACCTCACCGCGGTCTTCTCGCTGCGATTCCTGGTAATCTGCATGGTTGTTCTCCTGTTGAGCTCATGGTTATTTTCCGCTTTACTGAGCCGAGCGATCAGATTGGTCTGGCGACTGCCCAACCCGTTGTAGGGGCGATTCGTGAATCGCCCAGGGCGGGGACGGGGCGGTTCACGAACCGCCCCTACAGCCGGCTGGGCGGTCGCCGGACCAACGTCGCTGCTCCGCGCTTTAGCTGGTCCGACTTTCCAAGACGCCCTTCACGACCGGCACCGCCGAGAAGGCGTTGGGCCAACCGGCATAGAACGCTAGCTGGGTGAGCGTTTCCGAAGCTTCCGCTTTCGTCAAGCCGTTATCCATCGCCCGGTTGAGATGAAACGGAATCTGCGCGACCTGGCCGGAGGCGATCAAAGCGCTGACCGTCACCAGACTTCGATCCCGAGGCGCCAGGTCCGGGCGGAGCCACAGATCACGGAACAGAAGGTCGCCGGTGTACCGCACGAGCCCTTGAGACACCGGGCCGACGTCCTGCTGAACGCGGGTTGCCCGCCGCTGCTCGGCGGCCTGATCGAGGGGAAGAAGCCGAGGTGAGGCCGTGGGAAGCTGATCCGCTCCGATTCCGCGCTGGGCGAAGATCTCTCGCACGATCGCCACCGCGGCCATGGCATTCGCCCACCCCGAATAGAACGCGAGATGGGTGATGATCTCCGAGATCTCGCTCGGCTTGACACCATTATCGAGCGCCAGGTCGAAATAGTACGGCAGCGCGATCGTCTGATCGCGGGCGATCAAGGCCGCGAGCGTCACGATGCTGCGATCCCGACGCGACAGGTCGGGACGACTCCAGAGATCGCCGAGCAGTGGCCCCTGGGTGTACTTCTCGAGGGCCGGGGAAACCATCCCGACGTCACCGAGGGTCAGCCCGGCGATGAGCCATACCTTCTTCTCGCTCATTCATTTCGCCTCCTTCACTTCGATCCGCTCTCCGCGGTCGGCCGGGAACTCGACCACCACGGGCAGGGAGGTCCGCCCCCATTCGTCGAGGTTGTCTTCGGTCCCTCCATACTTGGCCACCAGCAGCTCGCGGGCAAGCTGATCTTTGGCAGTTCCCGCCTCAAGGACCTGGGCCATGCCGACGTGGGTCTCGTCTCCGAGCTCGACCGTGACCCGTGGGTTTGCCTGGAGGTTGCGCACCCAGTCAGCCCGCTCGCGGCCGCCCGCGAGCAGGTACAGCCGCTCAGCGTGCGCGGCGAACCAGATCTCGATGCGGTGCGGCCGACCAGTGCGACGCCCAACGGTGGTCAGGTACAGAAACGGTTTACTGGCCCACCGGGCCGGCCAGCGCCGCTCACCGGGCATCCCGTCCATCAGCGGCCGAGCCGGATGGCCGAGACTTCGAGCCCGCTCTTTCCCAGGATGCGATTCCGCATTGGGTCTCCCTCCATGTACTCCGCGAAGCGCTTGTCGCGCGTGGCGCCGGCCGGAGCGTCGTGAATCGCGCCTCGCGACTGGCTCCGGCTCGACACCTGCATTATTGAAGGCAACGTCAAGACGTCCGGAGGTCTGGATGGCTCGGTCCGGGGCACCCTTCACGTCCTCGGCCCCCCTCACGTTGGGCCCAGCCACACCCGGCCGGCACGATCAGCACCTGCCCCGGAGGTGGGTTTGCCAGGCCGGTCGGACCGCAGCGCCAGGCTGGCCGCCGCGGTCGCGAGTAGCATCAGCACGGCGATCATCAGGCTGACTTGCAGACCATGCAGGAAGGCCGCCCGCTGGGCGATCAGCGCGCCGAAGACCGCGACGGCCAGCGCGCCGCCGAGCTGGCGCGAGGTGTTGAGCGCGCCGCTCGCCGTCCCGACGAGCGCGGCCGGGACGCCCCCCACCAGCAGCGCGGTCATGGTCGGGATCGTCAGCGCGGCGCCGAGTCCCACCAGCATCGTCAGCGCCGCCAGCAACGCGACGGGCGCCCCGGCCACGGCGACGCCCAGGCCGAGCAGACCAATCGCCATCAGGAGCTGCCCGACGGCCATCGGCACGCGCGGACCGATCCGCTCGGCGATTCGGGGTGCCACCGGGATCATGAAGGTGCCCAGCGCGGTCATCGGCAGGAACGTCAGCCCGGTGACCGCCGACGACAGTCCACGTACCTCCTGGAAGTACAGGCTGAACAGGAACACCAGGCCGTAGTACCCGACCGTGAAGGTGAAGCCAACCGCCACCGAGACGGTCACCGACCGGGAGCGGAACAGCCCCAGCGGCACCATCGGACAGGTCCCGCGCGCCTCGATGATCAGGAACGCGGTCAACGCGGCGACCGCCACGGCCAGCGCGACCATAATCAGCGGTGAGCCGAAGCCCACGGCGCCACCCTCGATCAGCCCGTAGGTCAGCACGCCCATCCCGACGACCGCGGCCACTTGCCCGACCCAGTCGAACGGTACCGCCCGGCCCGGCGAGCGGAGAACCCGGGCGAGCAGAAGGAGCGCCACCATGCCCACCGGCAGATTGATGTAGAAGATCAGCCGCCAGCTCAGCAGCGTCAGGAAGCCGCCCACCACCGGCCCGGCCGCCGAGGCCACGCCAGCGCCGATGGACCACAGCGCGATCGCCCGCCCCCGCTGCACCGGATCCGAGTACGCCTCCCGGATCAGGGCCAGCGTGGCGGGCAGCATCACCGCGGCCCCGGCCCCCTGCAGGGTTACAAGTGAGAGGGCAGGACGGGTTGTCAAGTGATGGGAAGAACGGGTACAATCGTCTATGACAAAGAAAGTACCCGACCGATCGCCCCAGCTCAAGCGCGATCACGCCCGTCCCCGCCAGCAACCCGTGGTCAGCAGCGCGGCCGTCGAGGCTCGGCTGAGCGAGGTGGTGAGTCCGCTCACCTACGCCCTGACCCAGCACGATCACCAGTTGGGCTTGCGCAGCCGCTTGCTCAATCTGCCAATCATGCTCGCCTTGGTCCTGGCCTTGGTCTGGCGCCAGATTCCCTCGGTCAGCGAGTTGTTGCGGGTGCTGACCCGCGAGCCGCGTCTCTGGGCCCCGCCTCCACGAGCGGGCGGCGACGCGCACCCGTCCCCTGCCCCCGGTGCTCACCCGCGCGTTGGACCACTTCGCGCGCATCCGGATCGTCGATGCCACCACCCTGGAGGAACTCTTTGGCAAGGTGGGGCTCTGGCGCGAGGTCGCGGGGGCGCCCTGGGGCGGCAAGCTCATGGGCGTCCTCGATCTGCCCAGCAAGCTCCCGGTGCAGTGGTGGCTGGATCCCGATCCCGCCGCCAACGAGCAGAGTTTCTTCGCTCCGATCAAGGCGATCCTGACCGCCGGCACTCTGGTCCTCTTCGACCGGGGCTTCGATGCCTTCCCGTTCTTCGACTGGCTCACCGACCACCAGGTCAGCTTGGTCAGTCGCGCCCGCACGCTGGGCGCCTCCCAGATCACCGAGTTTTTCACCAACAGCGCCTTTGTTTGACACCTGCCGGTGCGCGTGATAGCGTTTGCTCGCGTGGACACGGGATGCCGGTTCGGCGGCCGTGCTCAACTTCAGCAGGCTGATCAGGTGGTCGAAGAGCGACATTCTCAGACACTCAGGAGGTTCTCACAATGGCATTCAAGGTCGTGACCACGGGATTCTCGGGCCGCCGGGTTGACTCCACCCACGAGGACGAGGGACTCAAGCCGCTCGGCGCCTCGGTCCAGGCGGTCGCCGCCAACACCGAGGACGAGTACATTGCCCAGGTGAAGGACGCCGACGCGGTGCTCGCCGGGCGGTTCGCGCTGAACGCGCGGGTGATCGGTGCGCTCGACCAGTGCAAGGTGATCGCCGCGGGCGGCGTCGGCGTCGATCGGATCGACCTCGACGCGGCGACGGCCAAAGGTATCGTCGTGACGAACGTGCCGGACGTGTTCATCGAGGAAGTTTCCGTTCACGCGTTCATGCTGCTGCTATGCTGCGCCAAGAAGACGGTCCCGCTCGACCGGGCCGTCCGCGAGAGCCGCTGGCGCGACTCGCGCAGCTACATGGCGCCGATGCCGCGGGTGGTGGGTGACACGCTGGGCCTGGTCGCCTTCGGCAACATTCCGCGTCTGGTCGCCAAGAAGGCGAAAGGTTTCGACATGAAGGTCCTGGCCTGGGACCCGTACGTGCCGGCGGAGGTTTTCGCGCAGCACGGCGTCGAGCGGGTGACCGACCTGATCGAGGTCTTTCGGCGCAGCGACTTCATCTCGTCGCACCTGCCGCTCAGCCCGGGCACGCACGGGCTGCTCAACTATGAATACTTCAGCGCGATGAAGCCGAGCGCGTACTTCATCAACACTGGCCGTGGCCCGACGCACAACGAGGCCGACCTGATTCGCGCACTGAACGAGAAGAAGCTGGCCGGGGCCGGACTGGACGTGATGGAGATCGAGCCGACCAAGCCGGACAACCCGCTGCACCAGATGAACAACGTCGTGCTGACGCCACACACCGCCTCGGTCTCCGATTGGTCGGACGTCGAGCGCCGCCGCCGCGTCGGCCAGGAGGTCGCGGCGGTGCTGCAGGGCCGCCTGCCGCGCAACGTGGTCAATAAAGAGGTGCTCCAGAAGATCAAGCTGGCCGAGCCGGTCCGAGCGTAGCTCACCGCATGCCAGGGTGGCGAGTGCAAGGGTAGCGGGGCAAACCCTGCACTTTCCACCCTGGCCTGGCTCCCGATCATCTTGGAGCCACTCGGCGGTCTGTTGCTCATCGTCGGCCTCGCTACCCGCTGGGTGGGGCTCTACATCATCGTCGAGATGGCCATCACCGGGATCCTGGTCAAGGCCGCGCGCGGCCTGTAACCTGCGCGACCATAAATCTGAGACCGACGCCGACGCGGCTCGTGACGAAGAGATCGAACGCGCGTTTCTCGCGGCCTCGTGAGCGGCGATGAGGAATAGTATCTATCGACCAGGCGAGGATACCACCAGATGAATCGGCCCCGATCAGCCAGTGAGCGCTTCGACCGGTCCAGCTCGCTCCGCCAGGGTCTGCTCGTCGAGTTCGCCTCGATTCTCTGGATGATCGTCGAGGCGGCGGTGGCGATTGGCGTCGGGCTGACGACCCGCAGCGGCGCGGCGCTTGCCTTTGGCGTGGACAGCCTGATCGAGCTTGGCTCGGCCGGCACGCTGGTCTGGCGGCTGCGCGCCGAGCACGACCGGCGACCCGCCAGTGAGATCGAGCGCATCGAACGGCAGGCGAGCCGCATCGTCGGCGGCGCCCTGTTCGCGCTGGCGGGCTACGTGGTGATCCAGTCGCTCGCGACGCTCGTGCTGCGGATCGAGCCGGCGCCGAGCCGGCTGGGCATTGCCCTGGCTATCGCGGCGATGATCGCGATGCCCGTCCTCGCACGCTTGAAGACCGACGTCGCCACGGCGATCGGCTCCGCCGCGCTGAAGGGGGACGCCGCGTGCAGCCTCACCTGCGCCTACATGGCCGCCACGTTGCTCGGCGGGCTGGCGCTCAACGCGCTCTTCGGCTGGTGGTGGGCGGACCCCGTCGCCGCGCTCGGCATCGTCTACTTCCTCATCCGCGAGGGAAGGGAGGCGTGGAGCGGCGCCTGCGGCTGCGAGGAGGACTGAGTGACGGGCTTCACCGGGGGATCCCGGAACGGCGTCCGGCATTGACTGGTCGCGCCCAATCTGGCATGCTGTGCTCCGCCGCGACGAGGTGACGACGCTGAACGACGATCTAACCACCCCACGGATCGAGTCTGGGCCGTCGGACCCGTTGCCGTCGCTGCCTGCCGACGCCGATCGGCGTGCCGACGCGCTCGAAGCGCTGCTGGATCTGGCCTACGGCGCGAGCTCGTACCTGCGTCGCCACGCCAAGCCGGGCGTGCGAATCGCGGCGGCCCTGCTGATCGCGGGATCGCTCGCCGCCTGCAGCGGCTCGCCTGGCGGACAGTACAGCTCTGCCGCGGCGACCCAGCCCCTGCAGCAGGAAGTCAGCCGCGGCTTACCCTCCGCCCCGGGCCAGTACCCGATCGTCGATGGCACGCTGGGCCGCGACGCGCAAGGCGTCTATTATTTCGCCTGGCGTCGACCGACCGATCCGACCACGGTCCGCAATCTCGCCAGTGCGAGCCGGGTCCAGTTGGGCCAGGCCAGTACGGACTACCTCAACGTGCCAGTCGCCGGCGACCCGATCCTCTACGTGCGCTCGGATACCGCGATCCCCTTCGTCGCCTCGAACGAGCTGGCGACGCGGGGAGGCTACTACGGCAGCGGCTACTCCTACTGGCGGCCATTCTACGGCGGCGGCTACCGGGGCGTCGGCTACTACGTTCCCGCGACGCGCACGGTCTCGGGCAGCACGGCCGACGGGTCCACCATGTCGTCGTCGGCCCCGTCGTTCTCCGCGCGGACCGTTGGCCTGTCGCGGGCCGTCAGTGGGCGCTCCGGCGGCACCGGCAGCGGGACCGCCGCGACGACGAAGAGCGGCGCGAGTTTCAGTACGTCGAGCTCGCACGGCGGGGCCGCGGCGGCGAAGGCGTCGGCGTTCTCCGCTGGCTCCCACAGCTCCAGTTTTGGGGGCAGCAGTTGACGCGCGACCGCTCCATCGCTGGCGACGGGACCCGGCAGCTCGCGCGCCTCGTCCGCCAGAGCCGCCTGCTGGACCCCGCGCTCAAGCGCCACTGGCTGAGCGTGCTGCGCTACCTCACACCAGCCGATCGAACGCGCCTGGAGGAGATTCTCCGGCCCGAGGTCGGGGATCAGGCGTCGGGAGTAGGGGAGCGTTTGGACCAGGGAATGCCCGCGCGGAGGTTGTCGTGATTCGCACGGGTATAACGCCGCATCGTGGGGTGCCGGGCGTGACCTCACCCCCTCGCCCCCTCTCCATCGGAGATGGCGAGGGGGAACGGACCGGCGCCTCTCTCCATCTCCGATGGAGAGAGGCGGGGGGTGAGGCACCTCTGCGCGGGCAAGGGCCCACGAATCTGCGTGATCCCCGATGATTGACCCCTGTCAGGCCCCCGCCCGCGCGCTCGTTCGCTGGCAGCACGCCGCCGGCCCTTATTGGCCGTACGTCTGCTCGGCGCCCTTCGTCGGGCCGTGGGGCGCCACGCTGGGGACGAACGCGCGAACGCGCGCGTGCGCTCGGCTCCTCGAAGAAGTCGCGGCGATTCCGCCGGGCGAGCGGGCGGCGGTGTTCGTCGACCTGCCACCGCGGCTGACGTTGCCGGCGACCGCGGCCCTGAACGACCTGGGCTACGTCGTCGTGCCGGTGATTCAGCGCTGGATCGTGGCGCCGGCCACTCTCGACTGCCGGCGTCTCGTCGACGATCTGATTATCCACGGTGCGCGCGTGCGACTGCCTCGGCCAGCGCGAGGCGCCGTCTTCCTCCTCGACGGCGATCGCGCTGGGCCGCTACGTCGGGAGGGAAGGCCAGCGCCGCGCCGCGTCTTCGACAACCGGTACAGCTATCCCGCCTGCCGATTCCCACCGGCCGCGTTTCTCCATCATGAGGGCATCACCTCGGCGTGGTGGATCTCGGGCGCCGGCATCGCCGACGACGCGCGGCAGTATGCAGAGGCAGCGGGGATGGGGGACGATTGGACCACGAAGGGCGCGCGGAACATCGTAACCCCGTCGCCCACCGCGAGGCCCTTGGTCCAAGTCGCCGACGCTGGAGCCGCGGCGTCACACCGTTCCCCTTTTCGCGATCTTTTCGTGGCGTTTCGCGCGCTTCGTGGTCCAGACGTCTCAGGTGTCCCTCCCGGTCCAGCCATCGCGTCCGCCCCTCGTGACCCGATCGTCCCCGACCCTCAACCGCGGCCCGCCGATCCCCACCGTGCGCGCCCTGCTGACTGACCCCTGCCGCGTGCGCGAGGGACTCTACCGGCGGTTCGTCCGTCGCGCGCAGGTCGACGGCCTGCTGGCCGATCATCTCTACGCGGGCGAGCCGTATCTCGCCTTGAACGCGGTCGTGCTCGAGCGCTCCGAGGCCGATCTGCTGGCGCGGCTGACCGAGGTCTTCTCGACGGCTTTCGACCGGGCCGGCCGGCAGCTCGCCCACGACGTCGCGGCGGTGCAAGAGCTGGGGTTTCCGTGGGCCGCGGCGGAGCTACTTGGCGCCGAGCTGCCGCGCGTCCCGGTCGTGGGTCGCTTCGACTTCGTTCGCGACCAGGACGGGCACTGGTGGCTCCTGGAGTTCAATGCCGATACGCCATCAGGAATCCGCGAGGCCATCGTCGCCGACCGGGTCGCGTACGAGCTCCTGCCCGAGGCCCGAGGCCTCGGGCGACCGAACCAGGAACTAGCCGCGGCCGTGGTGGCGTGCTTCGTCGCCGCCACCCGCGAACTGCCGCCGGGAGGAACCCTTGGAATCGTCACGGATGCCGGCGAGCTGGAGGACCTCTCCCAAATGGTCTACACCCGGGCACTCTTGCACCAGCCGCTCGCGGCGCGCGGCATCGCGAGCGTTCTGGGCGACGTCGACAACCTCCGCGCGTCCCGCCAGGGGCTCACGCTGGCGGGCCAGCCGGTTGCGGCGCTCTACCGCTACGTCCCGTTCGAGTCGATATTTGGGACTCCGGCCTTCGCCGCGATCTTCGACGCGGTGGCTGGCGGCAAGCTCCGGCTGCTCAATGGCCTCTACGGCCTGCTCCTCCAACACAAAGGTCTCGTCGCCTGGCTCTGGGAGCACCGCGCCGATCCCCTGTTCACTGCGGAGGAGCGCGCGGCGATCGCCGATCACCTCCCGCCGACCTGGCCGATCGCCGGCGACGGCGAGCTTGCCGCGGGCGGTGCGGTCGTGGTGAAGCAGGTCTTCGGGCGTGAAGGCGAAGAGGTCTTCTTCGCCGAGGACCTGTCGACCGAAGCCTGGCAGCAGCTCCGCCAGCGCCGCACCTACGTCGTCCAGCGGCGGGTCTCGGTGGGCGAGATCGACGTCGCGGTCCAGACCTCGCTCGGCAACCGGCTGCAACGCGGCCACCCGACGGTCGGCAGCTTCGCGGCTGGCGGACGATGGGCTGGCTATTACACGCGTTTCGGTGCGAAGATTATCACGGCGCGAGCCAAGTGGCTGGCGACGTTCGTGGAGAAAGGGTGAACGATGGCGAATCAGAACGAAGTCCCCGACCCGACCAGCAATCTCGAGCAACTGGCCAAGCTCCTCCCCGGCGACT
>DATLRG010000736.1:0-4837 GCA_035534795.1 Chloroflexota bacterium | reverse complement strand
ACAGGTTTGTTAGCAATTCTTACTTATGGCATACTTCTTGCTTTATTTCTGGTGGCGACGAAGCCATCGGCTAATGTGTGGCCTCATCCCCACTTTTTCCTCCTTTGGCGGGGCACGAGTTCCAGCCGCTCGTGCCCCATTTTTTTCCCAAGCGATGAGTCCCGCGTGACGACGCGGGCCGTTCCCTCCTCAGCCCTCGCCACGAAGAGTTCAACTCTGCCGTTTCCACTCCTGGAAATCGGCCTCGATCTCCGGTGGCCAGGCGCGATCGATCTGGCCGGGGGTGTATTTGCCCTCGCGGATCCGCTGGTGGCCGAACTCGTCGCGCAGACGAATCAGTTCCGACCGCTCGACGACTTCCTGGGCGAGGTGGGGCGGGACGAAGATCACTCCCTCGCGGGTGCCCAGCACGACGTCGCCCGGTAGCACCGTCGCTCGCCCGATGCGGATCGGCACGTTGATGCCCATCAAGGTCACATTCGCGATGGCTGACGGATCGAGCCCGCGGACGAAGACGCCGAAGTGTTCGATCTCGTGAATTCGCTGCACGTCGCGGATGCCGCCGTCGATCACCATGCCGGTGTGGCTCCGCGAGTGGATCGCGGTCGAGAGGTTGTCCCCGGCGAACGTGCCGTCGACGATCTTGCCGAACAGATCGACCACGATCACGTCGTCGGGAAGCAGGGTGTCGATCACCCAGGAGTTCTGGCCGCCGATCCGTCCTTCGGCCTTCCCCTGCTCTTCGACCACGCCCTGGACGTCCGGGCGCAGCGGCATAAACACCGCGGTGACGGCGCGCCCCACCAGCGGCTCATCCGGGTGCAGGTTCAGCCAGTTCCCTTCGAACTGGTGGTGGTAGCCGTTCTTGCGCATGACGCCCCAGGCTTCCTCCGTGGTCACCTTTTTCATGCGCTCGATCAGATCATCCGGCACGCGGGGGCGTCCATCCGGAAAACGCTCGAAAGGATTCAACTGGGTCAGCTCGATAATCCGCTCGGGCGGGTTCGCGATCATCATCAGTCTCCAATCGTCGAAAATACCGGGCCAGTGCCATGTCAGACGGGGAGTGATGGATGGTGGGCGTGGAAAAATGGCCCGTAAGGCCACTTTTCCACGCCCGCCGTCCATCACTCCCCGCCTGGAACATCAGGTAAGGCACGCATCCAGGGCCGCGATCGAGACGCGGCGTCCCTGCTGAACCTTGGGCCGGCGCGCCAGGGGCTCGTCGATGCGGCGGAGGCCGACGAGCTGGCCACGCAGGCGGGCCCGCGCGGCAGGCTCCCGCCAGTGGCGCAACGACTCCATCGCGATGGAAAGCTGGCGCGCCAGGATGCTGGGCCAGTATTTGCGCAGCAGCGCGGCGGGTAGGTCCTTGGCCAGCACCCAGATGACGTTGCGGCCGACGAAATAGCTCGACGTCGGCCCGCCGCCGGTCGCGCTGACGCGATGGTAAACTCGCGCGCTGGGAACGAAGCGACAGCGGTGCCCGGCCAGCCGCGCGCGGACGTTCAGGTCGACGTCCTCGCAGTAGCTCCCCAGCGCCTCGTCGAAGAGCCCGATCTCGTCGAGCAACGATCGGCGGTACGCTGCCGCCGCGCCGCAGGGACCGAAGGGCTCTTGATCTCGGTCGAACTGCCCACGGTCTTCTTGCCAGACGCCGCGGTTGCCTGGCATCCCATCACGCCCGAAAAAGTCGCCCGCCGAATGGAGAACAGAGCGCCGGTCGAACAGCAGCAGCTTCGACGCGGTCATGCCAATCTCGGGATCGTCGGTAAGGGGACCGATCAGCGCCTCCAGCCAGGTGGGCTCGGCCTCGGTGTCGTTGTTGAGCAGGACGACGATCGACGCGCCCGACGCGCGAATCCCGGCGTTGAACGCCCGCGCCACGCCGCGATTGGTCGCATGGGCAACCACGCGCACCTCCGGATACGACGACGAGAGCAACGCGCGCGATGCGTCGGTGGACCCGTTATCCACGACGACGGTGTCGAATGGCTGGAGCGTCTGGCGTCGGAGCGCGTCCAGGCAGGTTGGCAGAAAGCGCGCGCCGTTCCAATTCGGCACGACGACGCTCACGGTCGTCACGGCTGGGACGACCGCAGGAAGCGCTGGAGCGCGTCTTCCCAGGGCGGGAGCTCGATGCCTAACGCGGCACCGGCGAGGTTGCGCAGAGTCGAGTTGGCCGGGCGTTGGGCCGGCAACGGATAGCGACTGAGGTACTCGGCGGTGCTCACCGGCACGACCTCGGCCGTCAGGCCGGCCAGCGCGATGGTGTGGCGGGCAAGCTCGTAGCGCGAGCAGGACCCAGCGTTCGAGAAGTGGTAGCTGCCGTACACCGGGCGTTCGACGAGCTTCGCGATGGCCTCGGCCAGGTCGGCGGCCAGGGTTGGCCCACCGCGCTCGTCGTCGACCACCGTCAGCGTCGGTCGCTCGCTGGCCAGGCGCAGGATCGTCCTGACGAAGTTCCGTCCGCGCGGGCTGTAAACCCAGGACGTGCGCACGACGTAGCAGCGGTCGTGGAGCGACAGCGCTTCGCGCTCGCCGGCCAGCTTGGAACGGCCGTACACACTCAGGGGATGAGGATCGTCCCATTCGAGGTAGGGCTCGCCTTTCGTCCCGTCGAAGACGTAATCGGTGCTCACGGCCACGAGCGCCGCGCCTGCCGCGCGTGCCGCCAGGGCGATGTAGCGGGTGCCGAGCGCGTTCACCTGATAGGCGCGCTCCGGATCGCGCTCGCAGCCGTCGACGTCGGTGTAGGCGCCGGCGTGGACGACCAGCGCCGGTTGGGCCTGTTCGATCGCCGCTCGGACCGAGCGTTCGTCGGTCAGGTCAAAACCGGGGCGAGTCCCTGGTATAATGTCGTGGCCAGCGAACGCACGGGGCAACTCGCTTCCGAGCTGCCCGGCCGCGCCGGTGACGAAGATGCGCATGCAGGTGTCCTCGGCAGTCGCGCACATTGTAGCAGGAGGAACGGTGGCCGAAAAGCAGCCCTGGCTGTCGATTCCGTCGTCGCGACTCTGGTGGATCCTGATCGCGGTGCTGGCCCTGTTCCTGTTCGAAATTCGGTCAATTCTCCCGCCCTTCCTGATCGGCGTGGCCGCCGCGTTCGTGCTGAGCCCGGTCGTCACCGGCTTGCAGCAACGCTGGCGTTTGCCACGAGCCGTGGTGGTGTTTCTAGTGTTCCTGCTGCTGATTGGTCCGCTCGTGCTGGCCCTGGTCTTTCTCGGGCCGCGGTTCTTCTTCGAGAGTCGCCAACTGGTCGTGCGGGCGCCGGACCTTCTGGCCCGCTTGCTCGACCAGACCTTTGGCCCCGGCCCGTTCGACCTCTTCGGCACGACGACGAACCCGCGCCAGATTGCCTTCGACCTGATCGGGTCGCTGCGCGACGCGCTGGGAACGCCGACGACCGCTCTCCACCTGGCGTCGATGTTCGTCGATTTTCTGCTCAACCTGTTTCTGGTGCTGATCGTCTCGATCTATCTGCTGCTCGACGCCGAGCGGATCACCTCGCTATTTTTTCGCCTCGTCCCGCCGGATCGGCGGCCGGAGGTCAGGGCGGTGAGCGAGGAGATCCATCGGACCCTGGCACGCTTCCTCCGGGGCGAGATGTTCCTCGTCGCCCTCGTCGCGGTGCTGTCGTTTCTGGGGCTGGAGTTCGTCTTCCACCTGCACTACGCGCTGCCGCTCGCGGTGGCGACGGGCTTCCTGGAGATCATCCCCTTCCTCGGTCCGGTGACCGCGGGGGCTGTCGCCGCGCTGCTGGCGCTGTCGCAGGGCGGCCCCGGCCTGGCCATCGGCATCATTATCTTTTACGTGATCATCCGCCAGCTCGAGGACCAGATCGTCATGCCGGTCGTCGTCGGCCACGCGGTGGAGCTGCATCCGATCTTCGTGATCTTCGCGGTGCTGGCGGGCAACGCGCTGCTAGGAGTCCTGGGCACGCTGCTCGCCATCCCAATCGCCGCGTCGATCAAGGTGATGCTCAACGCCTGGCTGCCGATGCTGTCACCGAAGGAGCCGGTCGAGCCCAAGACTCCGCTGGAGGAGAGGCAGACATAGTGGTGCAGACGTCCTGGAATGACAAAATGCCGGGAACCTGGCGGATGCACCAAATCTATACGCAAATCTCCAGACGTTGCATAATACGTCTCACAGAATCCTCTTCTGGAACGCGGTGAGGAACGTTGATGAACCAGGATGATTTGCTCGTCGGCGATGCCGAACGGAATCAGTCCGTCACGGTGCTACGCGAAGCGTGCGCGCACGGGCGGCTCACGCTGGACGAGTTCTCGGACCGCGTGAATCAGGCCTTCGCGGCACGCACGCGCGGGCAGTTGACCTCTGTTACCAGCGATATTCCTGCATCCACGGCGGTGGCACTACCCGGCCAGCGGGCCGCGACCCATTGGACGGTCACGCTGCTGAGCGATAACAAGCGAAACGGACACTGGCGGGTCGACGAGCAGACCCGCGCTCTCACGGTGATGGGTTGCTGCACGCTCGATCTGCGCCGCGCCCAGGTCCAGGGGAGAGAGACCGTCGTGTACGCCTACGTGGTGATGGGGTGCATGAACATCATCGTCCCGGAGGGCACGCAGGTCGAGCTGGAAGGGCTGACGATCATGGGAAGTCAGGACTGCAAAGTGGCTGACGATCGCGTTCTGCCCGGGGCCCCGGTCGTGCGTGTCCGGGGAGTTATCCTGATGGGGAGCGTTTCGGTCAAGACGCGATAGCGGCGGGGCGCTCCCTCTTCTCCACAGTCATGCCACGGTGAGAATTCCGTAGTCGTGTCACGGAGAGAATTCCATCGCCGTGCTTGATTTGCTGCGCAAATCAA
>DATLRG010000735.1:0-3981 GCA_035534795.1 Chloroflexota bacterium | reverse complement strand
TGTGCGTGTGGTGCGATACCCCTCTCGCACACCCCCTAACTGCCCGCCCCAGTGGTATGCCATTGACGTAGTGTGCGAGAGGAGCGTTACACCTCTCGCACACCCCTGCACCGTTCACCCTTGGACCGAGTCTAGTCTACCACCGGCGACTCGTGGCATCGGCTATGGAGTCCCGCGAAATCCTGCGAGCCGTCGTCGTCGCGCACCTCCAGCCGAACGCCGGGGACGAAGCCGGGCAGGTGGCCGAAGTAGAACGCTTCGTGCCGCTGCTGCTCGTCGGCGAAGTGCCAGCGGACGCCGCTGGGATAGACGACGGTTGAGATGCGCCGGACCGTGGGCGCTGGCGGCGCGGACCGAAGCGCTTCGATCGCGTTTGGGTCTGGCGCGATACCCAGGCCTGGGCCGCTGGGCACGGGCAGCCAGCCGTCGACGACCCTTGGCGCCGGCGCGACGTCGCGGGCCCAGAGGTCGTGGGCGGAGAGATGCGAGAGCAACGCCTCGCTGCAGGTGGACGCCAGGTGTGCGATCCAGGCCGCGCGGAGGGCGGTGCCCACCGTCTGAATCCAGAACGGCTTGCGGAACTCGTGCGCGACCCCGGCCAGCGACCGCAGGTGATCGACGTTAGCCGCGCCGAAGACGAAGCCGTCGAACATCTGCTCCCGAAGCTGGACCGCCCCGGGCACGCCGTTGTCGAAGCCGCGGTCGGAGACGACGTGGCAGCAGCCGCCACCGAAATGGCCGACGATCGGCCGATCGACTGAGCGACGGACGATCTGGTAGCCTTCGACGTCGCGCTGTGGGATCGGGGACTCGAATCCGCCGACGCACTCGTACTGCGCCAGCGCTTGCAGGACAGGCAGTGCCAGCCGCGCCTCGCGCAGGTGGCCGTTGAAGTCGATCCACAGGTGGAAACCCCGCGGCGCGACCTCGGCCGCCGCCGCGACCTGCTCCCGCGGGTCCCACCAGGGTCGGCACTTGAACTTGTAGCTGGTGTAGCCGAGCGACGCGGCGTGGCGGATCTGCTGCGCCAGAACGGCCGGTGGCAGGTCGATCGTCCAGTAGGCGAAGGGGACGCGGTCGCGCACCTGGCGGCCCATGAGAACGTGCGCGGGAACGCCCAGCGCCTTGCCCACCGCGTCGAAACAGGCCATCTGAACGCCGCCATGCCGCGACTGGTGCAGCGCTTCCAGCGCGTTCCTACCGACCCAGGCCGAAGGATCGACCGGGCCACCCATGTCGTCGCCGTACCCCTCGGCGCCATTCTCCAGCTCGACGCGGTAGAGCGTTACCTGGGTACCGTGGGTGATGGCCCGCAGCATGTGCGGCGCGACCTCGGGGCGAAAGGTCATGTTCAAGGGAATCGTGTCAATCTGGGCGATTTTCATTGTGCGCTCCTTCCTTTAGCCAGTACTGGGACTCCAAGGTCCGGGGGCTACAGGCAGTTGACACTCCCAGCGCAGGTGTGGTGTCAAGTCAAACCGTCGCGATCATCGAGCTACCGGTAGCTAGACGATTTGATCGTGGAACTCGCCAGGGAGGCCCGCGCCCCAAACGAGTAGCAGCTGTTCTCCTAACTCACCCAGCGAGAGACCTTTCGAGGTCACGAGGATGCCGGGCACGTGGCGGTCTTCGCCCAGGTGATCTCGCAGATGAGTCGGCATCGACGCACGGTTGTTCGTGACCAGCAGGCAGTTGTGATCTTCGATCCAGCGGAGCAGTTCCGGATCAGCTGCGCCAAACGCGGGCGCTGGTGGGCGCCCGACGGCGAAGACCTGAATGGCTGGATCGCGTTTGGCGAAGGCGCGCCCGACCGCGGCTGGAATGTGTTCGTCCAGCAGGAAGCCCGGCGTGGTCATTCGCGATGCAGCGACTGAGGTCGAATCAGGGTCTTATTCTGCCGTTCCCTTGCTAGCGCGCGAAGGCGCTCGACGACCGGCGGTGGATTGGCGTCTTGCTCCCGGAGCATTCGCGCCATGTGTTCTTCCTTTTCACGGAGGTAGGCATCAATCGCGCGCTGGTTTCGCTCGTAGTATTCGATGGTGGCGCCGATCTCCTCCAGCGAGAGTGTTGGATACCGAAGGGCAATCTCTACTGGAAGCAGTCCGTCCAGGTAGTCAAAGATCACCGTCTCGATGCCGATTCGGTGCCCCCTGATCCGGACGTCGTCTGGACCGAGAACGTCAAAGTGATCCTCAATGCTCACGTTCGCTCCTTGCCCCGGCGAACGATCGTCGGGTGCGTCGCCCTTGGAACACGCAGCCGCCAGTAGTATACCTGCACGGGAGCCGTCGTGATGACTGGCTGCCTAAGACCAACGAGTATCATCCGTCGTCGACCCAATCGGGATTCTGACTCCTGACTCCGTCGTTCAGTACGTCGCTTCCGGCTCGAATGGATAGAGGGGTCGCCGTCGATGCTGGTAGGTGAAGAAGGAGAGGTCGGAGGTGGTAAGGCCGGGCGTGTTGACCAGGATGATCTGCGCGGCGATGGGCTGGTAGGCGGGGCGGGGCGAGACGACGCCCTTGGCGACGACGACCTGCTTCGACTCGGGGCGAACGCCCAGGGAGTACATCTGCTGGATGCTGGTGTTGCCGATGCGTCGGCTCGTCAGGACCAGCGTGTGGTCGTCGACTGTCTCGAGGACGACGGTCGTGCCGCCGTCGAAGTAGCGACCGCCGCCGTGCGTTGGCTGGAGCTCCTCGAAGCGGCCGTCGGAGATGAGGCGCACGCGGCCGGATACCTCGACCGGCTGGCCGTGCAGTCGATCGGTCTTGGCGCCGACGCGCAGGGTGACGGCTGATCCGACGCCGGCTCCGACGCAGTGCGTGACTGCCTCGGGATCGTACAAGGTTTGCAGGTAGCTCCGAATACCGAGGCGCTTCGCTTCGGCAAGCAGGACCGTCGAGTCGGCTGGGCTCCCGCCGCCAATGTTGTCGCCCACGTCCATCAGCACGACCGGCCCTCTGGGCGCGGCCGCGGCGGCTTCGAGCGCCTCGGTCGGCGATGGCGTGTCGCCGACGAACTCAGCGCGCCGATCCCAGGCGCGGCGCGCCAGCCAGCGCGCGCCTTCGCGGGCCGCCGCCGCGTCGCCGTCGTGGATTGCCAGGAACGACATGCCCATCTCCGGCACGTCGGCGTACGGGTAGCCCTCGACGACGCTGGCCGACAGCATGCCTGGCCGCGCGATGACCGCGGCGCAATCCTGCATCAAGCCGCGCATGGGTTCATCCCCGGTGAACTGCTTGACGATGTTGATCACGAGCGGCGGCGTCTCGAGCGCCTGGACCGGGTGGATCTCGCCCTTGATCGTGCGCACGATCATCTCGGCACACTCGACGGCGCGGGCAGTCGGATCGAGGTGGGGATTGGTCCGATAGAAGACCGTCGCGGTGACGTTGGCGACCATCCTTTCGGTGATGTTGCCGTGCAGGTCGAGGGCAATGCCAATCGGCACCCTGGGACCAACCAGCGCTCGGACGCGGGCTGCGATCTCGCCGTCGACGTCGTGGTATTCCTCGGAGACCGCCGCGCCGTGGTTCGCCAGCAAGATGCCATCCCACGGGCCGCGTGCTTCCAGGAGATGCAGCATCTCGCCGACCAGGCGATCGAAGGCGTCCTTCGTGATGACGCCGCTCGGCATCGTCTGCGCGTGGATCAGCGGGACGATCTCGAAGCCCAGCTTCTCACTCGCTTCAAGGAAGCCGGCCACGGTGCTGTGCGAGCCCTGGTAGCGGCGAACGATCTCGTCGCCGCGAGAGATGCCGCTGGTCTCAAACTGGCGGTAATCCGTCGGCGTCGGCGCGAACGTGTTGGTCTCGTGGGAGAAGCCGAGAGTTGCGAGTCGCATGATCGATCCTCCGTCCGGAATGTTCTGAGTAACGCTCCCCCTGCTTCCAGTTTGGGGCCGACAGTGCATCAACTGGGGAGGTATTCGGGAATGAACCCGAGGAAATTGGCCCTGCGGGCCAATTTCCTCGGGTT
>DATLRG010000734.1:0-6816 GCA_035534795.1 Chloroflexota bacterium | reverse complement strand
CGTGCCACCAGCCATTCCCGAACACCCCCCCTGTGAAAGCACGGTGACGCCAGCTTTAGAGTGGGAGGATGCAGTCCTGGCCGCCCAGGTACGGACGAAGCACGTCCGGCACGATGACGCTGCCGTCGCCTTGCTGGTAGTTTTCGAGAACGGCGGCGAGCGTGCGTCCCACCGCCAGGCCGGAGCCGTTCAAGGTGTGGGCGAACTCGGGGCGCTCGGTCGGAGTGGGCCGGAATCGGATGTTCGCCCTCCGAGCCTGAAAGTCGTGGCAACCGCTGCACGAGGAGATTTCCTTGTATTGACCGAGACCGGGGAACCACGCCTCGGGATCGTAGGTCTTCGCGGCAGAGAAGCCAAGATCGCCGGTGCAGAGCAGCATCACCCGATAAGGGATGCGCAGCCTCTGCAGGACGTCCTCGGCATCGCCGACCAGTCGCTCCAATTCGTCCAGCGACGTCTCTGGCCGGACGATCTTCACCATCTCGACTTTCTCGAACTGATGGACGCGGATCAAACCCCGCGTGTCGCGGCCGGCGGCGCCTGCTTCCCGGCGGAAGCAGGCCGAGTAGGAGACGTTGTAGATGGGTAGCCGACCTGCCGCCAGGATGTCGTCGCGGTAGAGATTCGTGACCGACACTTCTGAGGTCGGAATCAGCCAGAGATTGTCGGAGTCGACCGAATAGGCGTCCTCGGCGAACTTCGGAAGCTGGCCGGTGCCGACCATGCAATCGCGTTTCACCAGATAGGGCGTTGCGACCTCCGTGTAGCCGTGCTCGCGCGTGTGCAGGTCGAGCATGAAGTCGATCAGCGCGCGATTGAGGCGCGCGACGTCACCCCGCAGCACCCAGGCCCGCGCTCCCGAGATCTTCGCACCCGCCGCGAAGTCGATCCCGCCGAGCCGCTCGCCGACGTCCCAGTGTGGCAAGGGCGTGAAGTCGAACTCGCGCGGCTGCCCCCACCGGCGCACTTCGACGTTGTCGCGCTCGTCCTCGCCAACCGGTACCGTCGGATCCGGGAGGTTTGGCACGTAGAGCAGCAGTTGGGTCAGCTCGCCGTCGATCTGCGAGAGTCGTTGCTCGTAGCTCTTGATCCTCTCGCCAACCTCGCGCATCTCCGCGATCAGCGCCGGCGGCTTCTCCTTGGTGCGACCGATTTCTTGGGACGCGGCGTTGCGTCGAGCGCGCAACGTCTCGGTTTCGATCAGGATCTGTCGTCGGTCGTCGTCGAGCGTCAGAATCTCGTCGATCGGCGCGGTCTTGTGACGGTCCGCGAGCATCCGCCGCACGCGGTTCGTATCTTCGCGGATCAATTTGGCGTTAAGCACGTCGCCCTCCTTCCGGCGGTGCCTCGGGCGACCGAAGGTCCGGTGCCGGGCTGAGTTGGAATGTCGTCCGTCGCCGACTCGGCAAAGTCTCCACGATCTGTCCCTCGCGCATGGCCGTTGCGAGCACGCGGACCTCCCGCTCCCGATCCAGTCCAAGCGTGGCCAGGCCGACTTTCAGCTCGATCGCGGCATCTCCCACGATGGCGTCGTCGATCGCGTCGGCTCGTTCCCAGGTCTCATCGCCGATCGCCCGCGAGAGCGTGACGACCTGGCCCGCCGGCGACACGAGGTCGATCTTCCAGGCGAATCCGGCGCCGAGGGCGGTGTCCGTGGCGCCGATCTCGTTCGGCACGACATCGTTTCGTGGCGACAACCCGGGCGCTCCAACGAAGATCGACAGATCGTGCTGGTCGATGCCCGCGACCGTCTCGACCCGCAGATACAGGCTCTTCTGGTCGATCCCGACGTACAGCCGGCGGAAAAAGGTCGCGCCGCGCTGCATCGCCCCGGCCGACGTGTCCGGCTCGACATAGCCAGCGTCCACCCAGCCGGCGGCGGCCTGACGGTCGCCGGAGAGGGCCAGCGAGGGCATCGGCCCGCCGACGTCCTTCCACCGTGGGAGCGACTGCTGGTCGATCGGCCGATCGAGCCACGCGGGCACGCGTTCCCCGATCGCCCGATAGACGTTCGCCAGGTGCTGGCGAAACGCGGCGTCGAAGGGATTCACTCCGTCGAGGTGGTTCCGACTGTAGTACCACCAGAACCAGTCGCTGCCCTCCGCGACCAGCATGGCGTGGCGAGCCCGGTCGCGCCGCGCCTGGATCGTTCGAGACTCGAAGCCGGGATGCTCGGGGAGGGGGTTGCCCCGTTCCCAGTCGGCGAGGCGGCTGCGCGCCAGCGCCAGATAGTCCCACGCGCGGTTCTGGCCCGGCTCGCCAATCCACGTATCCAGGTTGCTGTCGATCCACGAGCCGGTGGGCAGCCGCGGCAATCGACCGGCCACGTCGAACCTGTCCAGAAATTCTGATGGTGTCACCGTTTTTAGACGGGGCTCCCGTCGCAGCCGGTCGAACAGCGCCCGCAGGAACTCCTCTCCGTTGTTCGGATAGTATTCCCAGCAGTTCTCTCCGTCCAAAACGATCGAGACGACGCGCGGCCGTTCGTCCGTCGAGACCTTCTGCCAGATATTAAGTAGACGCAAGACAAGGTCGTCGGCAGCCTGGATGCTGTCCATGTGATGATAGACGAAGCCGATCCGGTCGGATAGGGTCTGGTCGCGGAAGAAAACGGCCGGCGAGAGAGACCCGACACGGTAGGGCAGACAGAGCGCTCGCGGATTGTTCAAGTGTCCGAAGCCGTCCCGATCGAAGCCAGTGCCCAGAGCCCGCGCCAGGATGTGCTCGTCGGTGGCGAGCCAGCGGACGTTCGGAAACTGGGCGACGACGTCGAGCATCCCCTGGCTGACGGCGCCCTCGGCCGGCCAGATGCCACGTGCGGTGGTCCCAAACGCTTGCTCGTGGTAGGCCAGGGCCTGAGCGAGTTGCGCGCGGGCGTCCTCGGGAAATGCGAACTTCAGGCGAGGAAGCTCAGCCTCCGGTCGCGCCTCCTGGGCGCTGGCGGTCTCGACCAGCAACGGCAGAATCGGATGATAGTACGCGGTTGTCGACAACTCCACCTGTCCACGATCGGCCAGCCGCCGGTAGGCCGGGATGACTTTCGCGCAGGTCTCCCGATGGTAGGCGAGCACGGTCGCGACAGCAGACCGGTCGAAATCGTGACCTTTTTCCACCAGCGCTCGCAGTCGCGGCTCCCGCGCCCGCGCCGTGGGATCCACCCACGCCAGGTTGAACCAGACGATCAGGTCCCTCCAGAAGGCATCGGAGAGCAGCTCGGTTGCCGGATTTCCTTTGCTCCCCAGCGCCTCGCGCACGCGGGTGAGCTGTGCATAGCGCGGAATCGGCCAGACGAACCGGTCCCAGTTGATGGAAAAGAAGTTCTCCAACAGGTACTGCTTGTCCGCCGGCGAGAGTTTCTCCTTCTGGCTGACGGCCAGGGCGGGATCGACCGCGCGCCCGGTCCCGTAGTCCTGAAGCTGCTCGACGAGCGATGGAACGACGTTCAGCGTCTGGTGGATGTCAGGAAAGTCGGCCATGATCTCGGCCAGGTGCAGGTAATCCTTCACCGCGTGTAGTCGAACCCAGGGCAAAGAATAACGTCCCGATTCCGTATCTTTGTAGTACGGCTGGTGCATGTGCCAGACGAAGGCGACGTGGAGAGGATTCGCCACCGTCCGCTACCCGACAGACCGCAGGTGGGGAAAGAGGATCACCTCGCGGATCGACCGCTGGTCTGTCAGCAGCATGACCAGGCGGTCTACGCCGATGCCGAGGCCGCCTGTCGGAGGCATGCCGTGCTCGAGGGCCTCGACGAAGTCCTCGTCGAACAGGTGCGCTTCCTCGTCTCCCGCGGCGCGGGCTTCCAGTTGCTGCGCGAATCGGGTGCGCTGGTCGAGCGCATCGTTCAGCTCGCTGAAGGCATTCGCGATCTCGAGGCCTCCCACGTACGCCTCGAAGCGCTCGACCAGGTTCGGCTGCCCCGGCTTCCGCTTCGCGAGCGGAGATAGCTCGACCGGGTAATCGGTGACGAACGTCGGCTGAATCAGGGTATGCTCAACCCTGGCGCTGAGCAGCTCGTCGATGATCTTGCCACGCGGCGACGTCGGCTGAATCTCCAGACCCAGATGCGCCACCTGCCGGTAGAGGTCGTCTCGGTCCGCCGCGGCCTCGACGTCGACGCCGGTACAATGGAGAATCGCCTCGCGCAGAGTGACGCGCTGCCACGGCGGGCGCAGGTCGATGCTCTGGCCCTGGTAGCTGATCCCGGTCGTTCCCAGCACCTCGTGGGCGATCCAGGGAATCAGCTCCTCGACCATGGCCATCACGTCGAGGTAGCTCGCGTACGCCTCGTACGACTCGAGCACGGTGAACTCGGGATTGTGCGTCGTATCGATCCCCTCGTTGCGAAAGACCCGCCCGATCTCGAAGACCTTGTCGAAGCCCCCGACGACCGCCCGCTTCAGGTAGAGCTCGGTCGCGATGCGCAGGAACATCTCGCGTTCGAGAGCGTGGTGGTGAGTCTTGAACGGCCGAGCGGTAGCGCCGCCATAAAGCGGCTGGAGCACCGGCGTCTCGATCTCGATGAAGCCGCGTGCTTCTAGAAACCGTCGGATCGCGGACACCGTCGCGCTACGCGTCTGAAAAATCCGCCGCACCTCGGGGTTGACGATTAGATCGAGGTAGCGTCGTCGGTAGCGCTGCTCGACGTCCGTGAGACCGTGCCACTTCTCCGGCAGCGGGCGCAGGGACTTGGCCAGCATGACAAGTCTGCACGCCTGAACGCTGACCTCACCGGCCCGCGTCTTCATCAACGTGCCCCGCGCGCCGACGATGTCGCCGATGTCGTAGAGATCGCGGAAGGCGGCGTACTCCTCCGGTCCAAGCGCGTCTTCCTTCAGGAACAACTGGACACGTCCGGTCCCGTCCTGGATGTGGCAGAAGCTCACGCGGCCCATGATGCGCCGGCTGACGATGCGTCCGGCCACCGAGACGTCCTGGCCGGCGAGGCGGTCGTACTCCGCCACCGCCTCGCCGGCGGCCACCGTGCGCTGGAACGTCGTCGGATACGGCTCGATTCCGCGGGAACGGAGCTCTTCGAGCTTCCGCAGGCGCTGAGCGACGAGGTCGTCGGCACCACCGTTGTTACGGGCAGGGCCTACTTCTGACACATCAGGCATCCTCTTGGAAAAGTCCGGTCCGCTCGATCCTCAGTCGATCGAGCTCACCTGCAGTCGGAGCGAGCCGGCCGGGATCGAGATCTCGATCACGTCACCGATCCGCCTGCCGAGCAAGGCGCGGCCGACGGGCGATTCGTTGGAGATCTTGCCGTTCGGGGGATCCACTTCCGCGGAACCGACGATGGTGTAGTTTTCCTTTTCGCCGTCGTCAACGACGACGGTCACAGTCGAGCCGAGCCGCACCGCGTCGTGCATCGTGTGATCGGCGTTGATCGCGATGGCGTGTGCCAGGAGTTTTTCGATCGTCAAAACGCGCCCCTCGACGAATGCTTGCTCGTTTTTGGATTCCTCGTATTCGGCGTTGTCGACTGTGTCGCCGAACTCCTTCGCCGCACGAATTCGTTCGGCCACCTCGGGACGCCGGACTTCACGGAGTTGTTTCAACTCGGCCTCAAGCTTGGCCCGTCCCTCCGGCGTCAGAAACACCGGCTTATCGTGCATGCGTGCGTTCTCCTTCCCACGAGTAACGTCAAAAGAGACACGACGGAAACTGGCTCAGGCGCCGGGACCAAAAAGAACTGAGAGTCTGACGACTCCCAGTTCACCAGATAGAGCGCTATTATTATAGCGGGCCAATCAGGGATTTGCAAACGTGCCTCGAGCGCTATCCTGGTGTTTCTGGCGGCCGGCTTCTCTGCTTGACATACCTGCGCAACTTGCTATAATCCGCGCAAGGTCTGGCGTCAGGTTGCTCGCCCGCTTCCTTCGAGCCAGGTTGGCCAATTCTTACGCAGCGAGGCCAGAGCCATGGCTGAGCCATCGCCAGTCTCTTCCGAGGGCTTGACAACCAATTCCCTGGAGGAAGAGATTCGCACGCTGGAAAGTCGCCTGCGCAACGGCGAAGAGTACTTGCGTCTCCGAAAGGACGCCGGCGGCGATCACGAGTCGTTGGCGCGGCTCGAGGCTGGTTGGATCAAGCTCTTGCGGCAATACGAGCTGCTCTGCGATCGCCGGCAGCGCCAGAGCGCCCACCGTCGGTCCTCCTCCATCGCGGAGCGGGGCTAATCTCCGCTGCTCAATGCCGCCAACGGTCGGGGTACAGCACTCCTCTGCGGTTCACGCCAGTCTGCGCGGACGACCCGGTGTTGCCGGAGCCGTAGCCGCTGCCCACGCTGGGTGGGTAGTGCCAGGCTCTGACCGTCAGGCCCGTCGTCGAGCGGTCGGTGTAGCCTTGCGGCGGTTCCAGGTCCGCGAGCTGGAAGCGGCCCTCCCGCTCCACCTGCTCGAAGTAGCTGATCACCGATCCCGCGTCGGGAAAACGAAAGTCAGCCGGCAGTAGCTCCATCGCCGGAGTGCGGAGCGCGGGCGACTGGTTGATCAGCTCGTTCCGAGTCAGACCTTCTCCCCACTGCAACCCGTCGAGCGCGGCACGTAGCCCGTGCCAGTCCGGGACGCCTCGATCGATGGCCATCGCACTTCCCTCCTGACGGGTCGGCGTGGACTCGCGGCAATTCACACGCCACCCCAGGTCGGGCCTTTAAGGACGTGATGCCGTCACCATACAGTATCCCGAACTTTGGGCGGGCAGGCGGGGGTTGCCTTCACCTCAGAGACACGGAGGTTCCACGGAGGACACAGAGTGGGAATCGTTAACGCCTTCTCTGTGTTCTCGGTGCTCCCTCTGCATCTCCGTGGTGAA
>DATLRG010000733.1:0-7372 GCA_035534795.1 Chloroflexota bacterium | reverse complement strand
CTTCGTCAAGGTCTTCCCGAAGGGCCGCCTCCCGCGGACCGCCGCCGCCGCGCTCCCGGTGCTCGCTGAGCTGCACCGGCTCGGCCTGACCCAGGTGAGCCGCCCGATCTCCGCGACCAGCGGCGCCCTGCACGAGCGGCTCGGCGACGACCTCGTGGTCGTGTTCGAGTACCTCGACGCCGTCCCGGTCGCCTTCACGTTCGGCGGGGAGCGACTCGGCGGCCTGATCGCGCGCCTCCACCAGCAGACCGAACGGGTCGCGAGCCCCCTCGCGCGCGAGACCTTCGAGGCCCTCTACGCCGACGAGCTGGTGCTCACCCACGGCGACTGGCCGTTCAACCTGCTCCAGAGCGCCGACGGCACCATCTACCTGGTCGATTGGGACGAGCTGCTGCTCGCCCCGGCCGAGCGGGACATCTGGTTCGCCCGCGACGATCCCGCCTTCTCGCGCGGGTACCGCGCCCGGCGCGGTGGTCACGCCGAGAACGAGTTGGCCACCGCCTTCTGCGTGCATCATCGCTAATTTGAGGACCTGCTCGGCGTCGCGCGGGTGGTCCTCGGCGACGGCACGCCGGAGCGCCGTGCCTGGGCGCTCGCTCTCCTCGGCAACGACTGGATGGCCGACTTACGCGCCCGGATGGGGAAGCCTCCTTCCCCGGAGAGTTAGGGCTAGGTTGTGTTTGCAAACCGTCGTCGCTGCCTTCAAAGGCAGGCGAAGGAGCGAGGGGACTAAAGTCCCGAGACCCGTCATCGCGCTCGTCCGGCTTCAGCCGAGCGTCCCTTCGCCCTCCTTTCAAGGCGGCGACGTGAGGCTTTGCAAACAGCACCTGGCGCAGCTTGACTTTCGGAGCGCCGCGACAGATAATCCAGACGCTTGGCGAATGCACCGCCCGGGCTGGCGGATCGTCTCCCCTTCGCGAGGGCGACTGGGAGCCGGACATCGGACGCGGAACATGGTGACAAAATCGCGGGAGCGGCTACCCGACCATGACGAGTTGCCGCTCGTCGCGCTCAACCCGCTGTTCCTTAGCAAGACCAGGGCGCCCACGTTGCCGCGCCCGCACCTGGCCCGCCCGCGCTTGATCGGCGCGTTGCGACAGGGCAGCCGTCGCCGGGTCACGCTCGTCTGCGCGCCGGCCGGCGCGGGAAAGACGACCCTGGTGGCCGACTTCGCCCGCTCGCAGACCGAGGGATGCTGGTGGTACACGATCGACGATCTGGACGCCGACGGCGTTTCTTTCCTCCACGGCCTCGCCATCGCGGTTGGTTCGGGGAATGCGCGATCGCTCGATCGGCTCGGCTACCTGGCGCAGATCGTCGAGTCGCTCGGTAAGGCAGCCGACCACCGCGCGATCGTGGTCGACGACGTCCATCTCCTGACGGAGGCGTCGGCAGCACAGGCGCTATCCGATCTCCTGCGCTACCTCCCGCGGTCCGCGCGCTTGATTCTCGTCGGTCGCTGCGTGCCACCGGGACTGGAACGCATCCTCGACTGGCTCGCGACGCAAGGCCAGCTCGCGCACCTGCGCTGGGACAGCTTTCAGCTCGGCGATGACGAGCGCGACCTGGCTGCCAGCGTCTTCAAGACGCGGTCGGCCGGCGCGTGGATTCTGGCCTGGGCAAATCCGGAGGGGCTCGATCTCGCGCGGTACCTGCGGACCGAGGTTCTGAGGCCGCTTGGATCGCCGACGGTCGAGCGCCTGGCGCGGCTCTCGGTCCTGCCGAGCTTCGATCCACCTCTCGCGGCGGCGGTAGCCGGCATCCCAGACCGCCAGGCGCGGGACCTCCTCGATCGGGTCCAGCGCACGACGCCACTCCTGGAGCACCTGGGCAACGAGGCCTATCGATTCAGTGAAACCGCGCGCGCCGTCCTCGCGGACGTTCTCTCGGCGCGGGAGCTGGACCAGGCCAGGCGGGCCGCGGGTTTTGCGCTGCGAGACGTCGCCCCGGGGCAGAGCGCCGAGTGCTTCCTCGACTCGGGCGAACCGGTCGAAGCCGCTCGATCGCTGTGTCAGGTGCCGCTCGCCGCGTGGCTGACCCAATCGCCGGGCTCACTGCACGACCTGCTCTGTCGCCTGTCGCCGGACGAGGTCTCCTCGTTCCCTCGCTTGCTCCTTTCCCAGGCCTGGGCCAGAATCGTCTGGAGCGGCCAGACTGAGGAGGGCGCCGCGGTGCTCTCGCGCATCACTCTGGCACTCGTCGAGGTAGATCTTCGCTTCTGGTGTCTGTACGTGAGCGCCCGCGCGAACGTCGCGCTGGGACAGAACCAGGCGGCCATGGATGCGTACTCCGCGATGCTGAACGTTCTGGATCAGGTCCGACACGACCCCACGGTTAGCCCGGCCACGACCGCCAGCATGCTTTGCCGCGCGGCGCTGCTCGATCGGTTCCTGGGAGATAGCCAGCGCGCCGTCGCGACGGCCGAGCAAGGTCTGGTCCTCGCCGAGCTAACGCCGTCGGCCACCCGCGTCGAGCGGCAGCTCTTGCACCACGTCCTGGGCGGCTTCCTGATTCTCGACGGCCACTACCAGCTCGCCGATCAGCACCTCAACGCGGCGCTGACGCTCGCCGATGATCCCGCCGACGTCGCCGAGCGCGCCACGATCGGACATGCCCAGGCCGGCGTCGCGCGTTGTCGCGGCGAGTTTGTCCGGGCACTCGGCATCCTCGATCAGGCCCTGCGCGAGCCGCTCATCCCGACGCGAGAACGAATGCTCCTCACCCTCCAGGCCGCCCACGCGCTGGCCGATGTTCAGGATTTCCGAGGCGCGGCCAAGCGCTACCGCACTGTCGCCAGCATGCTTCGCCGCGGCGACCGGGATGGCTGCTTCAGCCGCGCGCTGTCCGGTCTCGCGATCTGCTGCACCTTTCTCGGTCTCGACGCCGAAGCCGAGACGACCCTGGTCCAACTACGTTGCCTCGGCGGGGACTCTGCCCGCTACGACCTGCTCCTCGCCGAGGGAATCCGTGGACTGCGGGCGTCCGATGCCGCCGCGGCCGCCACGTTTTCTCAGGCGAGCCGGATCCGCGGCACGATTGGCGGACTCCAGGACACCTGGCAGGCAGTTCTGCTCGAAGCGCAAGCGTGGCTGCGTCAGGACCAGCGAGCAGCTGCCGAGAAGCTCGTCGCGGATTTCCTCGCGGCGCACGCGGGTCAAGCGTTACCGGCCATCGGGTTGTGGGCCCTGCTCCCCGTTCAGCCGGTCCTGGCCACCCTGAACCAGCGAAACCCCAACCCGTCGATCGCCGCGTTGCTGAAGCTGACGACCGCCGATCCCAGCGCGCCCAGGCTGCTGCACGCCGTCGCCGCGATCGATCAGACGCCGGCCGGGGCGGGGCGGCAGGCCGAGGTCCGTCTCTTCGGCACGCCGCGCCTGATCGTGGACGGCGACGAAGTAGCGTGGCCCTACGGGTTGCGCCACAAGGCAGTCGAGTTGTTCTGGTACAGCGCGCTTCATCCCGACGGATTCACGCGCGAGCAAGCTCTCGCCGACCTGTATCCAGAACGTGATCCTTCCAGCGCGTTGAAGCTGCTGCAGGTGACGACTTCCAACCTGCGGACGGCCCTGTCCCACCTGCTGGGCGCGCCGGGCGTCGCGGTGCTCTCACGCGTTGCCGACGACTCGCTCCGCCTGCAGCTCGACGCGATCCCGGGCGGCATCCGGCTCGAGACGCGCGTTCTCGTCGCTCTCGCCGACGAACTACGCAGCAATCGCCGTGCGCGTCTCCCCGCGACCATCCCTGCCCTGTTTCGCGGCGAGCTACTCGCCGGGCTCGCTGCCGAGTGGGTTGAACCGATCCGCCGGTACTGGATGGCAGTGTACCTGAGAACCCTGGGGACGCTCGCCACGCGGTACGCCCGGCAGGGCGTCCTCCAGCAAGCCATTCACTGCCACGAGCTCGCCTTGCAAGTAGATCCGACGCTCGAATCGGCGCACGCCGAGCTGATGCGGCTCTACCACGCCGCGGGCGATCGCCAGGCGGTCGAGTCGCAGATGTGGCTTTACACGCGGATCGCCCAAGAAGAGCTCGACACCGCCCCGGCCGACGACGTCGAAGAATTGTACCAGCAGCTCATCGCCAGTGGTGAGCAGGCAGCAGCCTCTCCGACCTGACCCCCGGCCGGCATCGACGCTTGATCGGCACCGCCGCGGTAGATGCGTTGTAAACCCATAGCACGCGTACGCCCGAGCCAATCCAGGTCGCGAACCGGTTTTCCCCACTGACGACCTGTCTTCTCCGCGCGCCGGTCGCTTCTCGCTCTGTTGTAAATCCGTGGTAAGTCCTCCGGCTATCCTGTTGAGCACGCGGTCGAGAAAACCCGCGGTCAGCGGACGGCACGAAAGCGGTCTGTCGGAGACGCCCGACGGAGCGGCGCCGCGAGCCGCGGCCAGTTGGCCGCAGTTTGACAGGACACTGAGCCTGATACCGGAGGTCACCCCATCATGCGTGCGCGCCTGCTTCACTACGCTGTCTTCGCCCTGATCATCGCCGCCCTCCTCGTCGCCGCGCTTGGCGACGTCGCGTTTCCGTTCTAGAGCGCAGGTGATGCGCCGGTGCCCCTTCCGCCCTCCTGAAGGCCGAGACCGGGGTAGCAGTCCCGAGCTCGCCCTTCAGGGCGGCGGAGGTTCGCGCTCGACCTTCACACCAGCCGCTCTGACGAATCGCCAGGTCTTACCATTCCTGACGAATCGCCAGGTCTCACCATGATCGTCCCGTTCCTCGCCGTCGCTACCCTTATCGGCGTGGTCGTCGTGCCGAGTGCCGGGTGGCGACGGCTCTCTCTGTCTGCGCGAACACCGCTTCCACGGGCGCCGTGGCTGCTCCTGCTCGCCATCCTGCCGCAGCTTCTCTGGACGCGCTGGCTGTCACACCTCGGGCCGAGCGCCGACGGGTTCGCCTGGGTTCTTCCCGTGTCGTACCTACCGGTGCTGTGCTTCATCGCGTTGAACCTCCGGTTCACCTGGGCGCGAGTCGTCGCCGTGGGAGTCGGCCTGAACGTCGCGGTGATGCTCGCCAACGGCGGCACCATGCCCGCGCCGGCCCATTTCGCGCGCAGCGCGCCGGCCGTGACCAGCGTCGCCGGCGAGCGTGTCGTACCGGGCAGCAAGGATCGGATTGTGGCCGATTCGGCTCCCGCTTTTCTCGCACCGTTGCAGGACCAGTACGTCGTCACCTTGCCGGGCGGACAGCAGCGACTCACCAGCGTTGGCGACTTCGTCACCCTGGGCGGCGCCGTGCTCGGGCTGCTCACGGCACTCTGATGCTACCGACAGGAGCACCATCGCTGGACAACGAGCTCGAAGTCATTTGTGCCTCGGCCGACGAGTGGCGGCGTCTGCGCTTGTCCGACATGCTCGAAAAGGCCGGCTACCACGTGCGAACGTGTGCTACTGCCCGCGAGCTGCTCCACCTTGCCGCCCGGCGACGCTACCCGCCCGGCGGCGAGTCCCGGGTCTTGCTGCTTGATGTCGGGTTGAGTCACGAAGTATCATCCTCGAAGCTCGTCGTGGCCCTGCGACGAAGCCGCAGCGCCGTTCGCACGGTGGTCCTGGCTGATCACGATTGCGAAACCGAGATCATCGAGTGTCTGCGGCTGGGCGCCGACGACTTCGTCCACTGGCCAGCCGACCCATCGGAACTCGTCGAGATCGTGGGCCGCGTCATCGCGCTACCGGGGATTCGTTAGTGCGATCGACCGCACCGACCGCGAGGTCGTGAATGGCTGTGCCACACCGGCGAGACCCTCACCTGGCCGATGATGACCGCACCGATGCCTCGGGTCGCCAGGGCGACGGACCAACCGTCGTCGCGGGACGGCGCATCCTGGTCGTGGACAACGAGCCGCGCTTCGTCGCGATGCTGAGGGGGATGTTGGAGATCGACGGACACCACGTCGTTTGCGCGGCCGAGCCCGAGGCCGCCATCGCCCTGGTCGGCCAGGCTCGCCTGGACGTCGCCATCGTCGATCTCACCATGCCCGCGATGAGCGGTTGGAAGCTAGCCGACGCGCTGAGAACACGTCAGCCCGATCTTGGGATCATCCTCTGTACCGGCTGGGGCCACGAGATCACCGCTGCCGCCGTGGACCGCGGCGAGGTCGACGCGGTCCTGGCCAAGCCATTCCGGCTCAGAGACCTCCGTCAGGTGCTCCAGACGGCCCATGACGCGACCGTTCGCCGTCAGGCTGCCACGTGCCGCGACTAAAGTGAGCCCACGGTGGGAAGCGCACCGATGTGCTGGATTTGCTGCGTAAATCCAGCACATCGGTGCGGTTCCCACCGTGGATCGAGTTCAGAAGCGCATCGTCAGAGGACCATCGGTGGTGGGGAGCGTCACCAAGCAAAAATCCCGACGCATCTGGCGTCGGGATTGGGATTCCGGGTGGGCGATACTGGACTCGAACCAGTGACCTCCACGATGTCAACGTGGCGCTCTAACCAACTGAGCTAACCGCCCGCGTCCCGCAGACTGTATTATAGCCGTTGACGGCCACCAGAGTCAAGTTCCGGCCGCGGAGGTACAACCCTTGGCCCTCAAGCTCGGCGTGATCGTTCCCCTGGAAGCCGACCCGGAGGCGTCGATCGACCAGGTCTCGGCCCTCGGTCTGCCATCTTGCCAGGTCGGCTGTTGGAACGCCGATCTGTACACCGACGCGATTGCTCGGCGCCTGCGCGCCGCGGCGAACGCCGCCCGTGTCGAGATCACCAGCATCTGGGCCGGCTGGCCCGGTCGCAAAGTCTGGGACTTCCTCGAAGGCCCGACGACCATCGGCATCGTTCCGCCGGAGACGCGGGCAGAGCGCGTCGACGCCCTGCGCCACGGCGCCGACTTCGCGCGCAGCGTGGGCGTGCCCAGCATCACCACGCACGTCGGCTTCATTCCTGAAAACCCTTCCGATCCGCTGTACCGCGGCGTGATCGCGGCGCTGCGCGAGGTCGCCCAGCACTGCCGGGAGCGTGGGGTGGAGTTCTGGTTCGAGACCGGCCAGGAAACTCCCACGACCCTTTTGCGCGCGATCGGGGATATCGGCACCGACAACCTCGGGCTGAACCTGGATCCCGCCAATCTCCTGATGTACGGCAAGGCGAATCCGCTCGACGCGCTCGACGTGGTTGGCCACCTGGTGCGTGGCGTTCACGCCAAGGACGGCGAATACCCCACGAACGGGCGCGAGCTCGGGGTCGAGAAGCCAATTGGCGAGGGGCGCGTCAACTTCCCGGCGCTCGTGCCACGGCTCCGCGCGCTGGGATTCACCGGCGCCCTGACCATCGAGCGAGAGATCCACGGCCCGCGGCAGACCGCCGACATCCACCGCGCGATCGAAATTCTGTCGTCCCTCTAGGGTTCTATCAGGCGGGGAACGAGGGTG
>DATLRG010000732.1:0-3574 GCA_035534795.1 Chloroflexota bacterium | reverse complement strand
ATCGAAGATCCAGAGCCAGACGATCGAGACGGCGATTCCCGACGTGACGACCGGCGTGAAGTAGAACGTACGGTAGATGCCCAGGCCTCGGACTTTCTGATTCAGGAAGATCGCCAGCGCCAGGGCAGCCGCCATGCGCAGGGGCACCGAGCCGAGCGTGTAGTAGCCGGTGACCAGCATGCTGTTCCAGAACTCGTGCGAGGTGAGGAGCGTCTGGTAGTTACCGGCGCCGACGAAGCTCATACGAGGGCTCATCCCATCCCAGTTGAGCAGGCTCAGCCAGAGGGAATAGATGACCGGGAAGGCGAGAAAGGCCGCGATGAGCAACCCGCTGGGCAAGATGAACAGGTACGCGGAGACCCACTCGCGCTTGCGCCAGCTAGCGTGCTTCGCGAGTTGCTCAACCTTAACCGTACGGCTGCTTGCTATCGCCATCTTGTTTCAATCCCGCGTTAGGGCTGATAGCCCTTCTGCTTCATGATCGACAGGCTTTCATCCGCGGCGGCGTTGAGCGCATCCTGCACCGAAGACTTCTGGTAGATCGCCTCCTCCAGGTGGTTCGAGATCGCGATGGTGAGATCGAAGAACAGGCGGGTAGGCACGCGTGGATGCACCTTACTCATGTTTGCAGCGTAGGCCTTGTAGAGGGGGTTCTTGTTGAGCCACGCTTTGTAGGTGTCGCCGTCGATCACTGACTTTCGCGTCGGTATGTAGCCGGCCTGTTCGGCGAACGTCTCGATGTTCTGCGGCGACGTCAACCAGATGATGAACTTTGCCGATACGTCCTGATTCGTGCCCTTGAACACCTGGAAATGTTCGCCGCCGCTCCAGCTATTGCCGGCCAGGTCCGCCGTCTTTCCTGGGTAGGAGATCACGCCCATCTCAAACTTGCTGCCGATGAGGCGTAACGTATCGGGGATTGCCCACGGACCGTTGTAATTCATGCCTTCGTAGCCGGTGACGAAGCCGTTCTGCGGTGGCTGAATCGGTACGGCCTTCGTCTTCTGAATGATGTCGACATTCCATTGCCAGGCGGGAACACCGCCATCCTTGTTGAAGGCCGCTGCTCCCCGCTCGGGACGCCCTCCCTTGTCGTCGAAGTACTTGCTACCGGCCTGCCATGTCATGCACATGTGCCGATTCGCCAGCGCGCCCTGAGCGCCTTGCGTCGTCTCGGCACCCAGATCGAGGCCCCACTGCTTCTTCGATGAGCTCGTGAGCTTGCCGGCCGCTTCGGTCAGGTCATCCCAGGTCTGTGGTGGGCTTTTCTCGAAGTCGAGCCCTGCATCGGCGACGAGCTTCTTGTTGTAAAACAATTGAATATTGTTGGTATCCATCGGGATGGCGTAATACTTCCCGTCCTCGCCCTGATCGTACTGGAGCAGCGCGTCGAAGAAGTCAGTGATGTCGAACTTCGCCTCTTTGAAATAGTCGTCGAGCGCAAGAGTCTTCTGCGAATCGATCATGATGGGGACCCAGACGAGGTCGGTCTGGACGATGTCCGGCACCGCATTCCCAGCAATAGCGGTCTGGATCTTTGCGAGCAGATTGGCGCCCGGCGTGAACGTGAGCTCGAAGCTGAGCGTCGGATCGACCGTCGCATAGTTCTCGACGATTTTCTGGAGTGGTTGTGCCTGTGCTTGGCCGTAGTAGTGCCACACTTCCAGCTTCTTGGAGCCCTTGCCGATGGTGACCGGGGCGACGGCGGTGGGCACTGGCTGTGGGGCGCTGGCCGACGCCCCGGCGGCTGGTTTCGTCGCGGCGGGCGCTGGTGTGGAGGGGCTAGATGAACATGCCGCGACGACGACGCTGGCTCCGCCGATCACCAGTGCAGTGAGAAACTCCCGACGACTTCGCACGTGCCCGGTTGTCGATTCAGGGCCCATGGATGAGCCTCCTTATGAGGTGAACATCTTCCGTTACCGCGGAATCGCGACGACCATCCACCACAAACCTGCTGCACGGCCACCGGCTCCCGTCTGGTATGACGTATTGTAGAGTCGCGAATCGGCCCTGTCAATTCGTGCGCTTTGCGGGTTGCGGGCTTGCGCAGACAGGAAACGGGGAGACTGCTCACGGTGCCGTCCGGCCGCATCGGAGTCATGGCGGATCGAGTTTTCTTGGAGAGGCGTCAGTCCCTCTTGAGTAAGCGGTCGACCGCCTGGTCGAGGCTGATCTGTCGACTGGCGACGTCGTCGACGAGAGCCTCGAGTTGTTCCGCGGAGACCCGGGCCAGCGCCTGGGCCAGGATCCGGTCGCGGAACGCGGTGAGAAGCTGGGTCCGGACTCGCCCGGTGCGCCAGGCTGCGAGCCGGCCGTCCTGCTGCAGATAGGTCTGGTGATCGCGAATGGCTTCCAGCAGTTTCGGCACGCCCTCGCCGGTGGTGGCGGCGGTTTTGACAATTGGCGGGTGCCAGGGCTCGTGGCGGTGGCCCAGGCTGAGCATCGCGCGCAGGATCGCGACGGCCTGATCGGCGCCACCTCGGTCGGCTTTGTTCACGACCAGGATGTCGGCCAGCTCGAGGATGCCCGCCTTGATCGCCTGGACGTCGTCGCCCAGGTGAGGGACTTCGACCAGCACGACCGTCGGCGTGACGCCGTCGATGTCGGCCTCGTCCTGCCCGGCGCCGACGGTCTCGACCAGGACGACGTCGTACCCCAGCGCGTCGGCCACCACGACCATGTCGCCCACCGCTCGGGCCAAACCTCCAACCGCGCCGCGCGTCGAGAGGCTGCGGACGTAGGCGCCCGAATCGCCGTGCAGCTCCTGCATCCGGATGCGGTCGCCAAGGACCGCGCCGCCGGTCAGCGGACTGGATGGATCGACCGCGAGGATCGCGACGGTCTGACCACGCCGTCGAATCTCGCCGGCCAGTCGCCCGATCAGGGTGCTCTTGCCAGCGCCGGGTGGGCCGGTGATCCCGACAACGCAGGCGCGCCCCGCCAGCGGCGCGAGCGCGCTCAGCGCAGCCTGGGCGGCCGCGCCGCCGTTCTCGATCAGACTGAAGAGCCGGGCGCGCGACCGGACGTCACCCGCGAGCGCCTGCTGGAGCAGCGTCGCCGGATCCGGGTCAGTCCGCGGCACGGCCCGGCTTCGCGGCGGCCGTTGCGCCGACTTGCTCCCGGATGAACTGGACAATGTCGCCGGTGGACGTGCCGGGGCCGAAGATGCCGGCGACGCCGGCCGTGCGTAGCGCCGGCGCGTCCTGGTCGGGGATGATCCCGCCGACCAGCACGAGCACGTCGTCGGCCCCACGCTGATGCAGCAGGTTGGTCACCTTCGGCACCAGGGTCAGGTGCGCACCGGAGAGCACGCTCAACCCGACGACGTCGACGTCCTCCTGAAGCGCGGCCTCGACGATCATCTCCGGCGTCTGCCGCAGGCCGGTGTAAATCACTTCCATTCCGGCGTCGCGGAGCGCGCGCGCCACGATCTTCGCGCCCCGGTCGTGCCCATCAAGCCCCGGCTTGGCCACGAGCACGCGAATCTTCTTTGCCGACAGCTCTGTCATCTGCTTCTCCGTCCGAGGGTGCGTGGGAAGGGTCAGGAGGCGAGGGATCTGCGCAGCAGATC
>DATLRG010000731.1:0-12710 GCA_035534795.1 Chloroflexota bacterium | reverse complement strand
TATCGGGGCGGCACTCACGGTTGGCGGTCGTGCCTGATCTGGGCGGCTCGCGGAGAATGTTTCAGCTTGATCAAAAGGGGAGAGAAAGGCACCGCTCAAGGAAAACCTATCCTCCGTGAGACGCACCAGGCCTTGATCGGTGATCGACCACGCGGCGTTCTCGCGCCCGCCACGCTTGACGCACTCATGGCGCTGCAGCCATTGCAGATTTCTCCGCATTTGGTCGCGGTCCAGGTCGAACCGCGCGGCGATCTCGTCGAGCGACGTGTAGGTTTCGGATTGATGCTCCTTCATCCACGAGAGAATACCCAACACACTTGCCGTCAGACGTCCAGTCATTTCTAGCCTCCTTGAGCGTGGTTTTGTACGTACAACGGTCGAATCGGTCCGCGCGCAGTGACGTCACACCGCCTCACCCGCGTTCAGTCTGACCGCTCGCGCGAGAAAAAGAGACGCCCTGGGCGGGTTGATCCCGCCCAGGGCGTCGGGGTTCAGGTTGCACGCGTTATGACGCGATGGCCCCCGGGGCATGGACCGCGATGCGGCGCGGCTGGGCCTCCGGGCTCTTGGGCAGGACGAGGCGTAGCACACCGTCCTGGTAGGCCGCCTGGACCTGGGCCGGGTCGACCTTGGTGCCCAGGCGAAACGTCCGGCAGTAACTGGCCGGGCCGAACTCGGCCCAGAGGGGGCGCGCGCCCTCGATCTCCAGGGACTTCCGCTCGGCCGCGACGGTCACCCGGCCATCCTCGATGGTCACCTGGATCGAGTCGGCGGCCAGGCCGGGGATGAGCAGGGCCGCGTGGTAGGCCGAATCGGTCTCCCAGAGATCGATCGGGGCGTCGCGGACCGGAACGGTGGAAGTCGGAGCGCTCGCCTCGGCCCAAGGAGTCAGCAGGCGCTCGAAGATCGTGTCGACAGAGGAAGCGAAGGCGTCGCCGGGGCGGCGCATAGTCATGGACATCATCGTAGAATCTCCTTCTCGGTGAACTCGGGGGAAGCACGTCTTTACCCCCGGCGTCATGATCGCATGCACGCTGTCAGAGCGGCATCAGATACGTGCTAGATCAACGCAAGAGAATTGATAATGAGTCACTGAAGAATTCCATGCGCGGTGAAATACGATCAGCTCACTCGGACCGAGCCGGCGTCTTAGCGTCCGTGCCGTTCGCCGGTCCAGCGGCCAGAGTCAGCAGTGGTCTCGCCGAATCAGGTAGGTGACTGAGAAGACCCCCGATGTCGGTCAGAAGGATCGTCGTGTTCTTCTCGACGCCGATGTCCGCGAGCATTTGCAGATAGCGGAGCTGGAGTGTATTTTCTTGGGCGGTAATCACTCGCGCGGCGTTCGCGAGAGTTTGCGCAGCCTGGAACTCGGCCTCGGCGTGGATGATCTTCGCGCGCTTTTCCCGCTCGGCCTCCGCCTGCAGCGACATCGAGCGCTGCATCGTCTGCGGGAGCTCGACGTCCTTGACCTCGACGACACTCACTTTGATGCCCCAGGGCGCGGTCTGCTCGTCGATGATCGTCTGAAGACGCTGGTTGATCCGCTCGCGGTTGGCCAGAAGCTCGTCGAGCTCCGCTTCGCCCAGGACACTGCGCAGGGTAGTCTGAGCGATCTGGAAGGTTGCCCGCGCGTAATCGGCGATTTGGACGACGGCAAACTCGGGGTTGCTGACCTTGAAATAGACGACCGCGCTCACCTTGAGGCTAACGTTGTCTCGGGTGATGACCTCCTGGGGCGGGATCTCGAGTGTGACGATGCGCAAGTCGACTTTGACCAGACGGTCGACGAACGGCACGATCACAAACAGGCCGGGTCCCCGTGCGTTCACCAAGCGTCCAAGGCGAAAGATCACGCCGCGCTCGTACTCCTGCATGACTTTCACGGCGGCGCCGATCAATGGCAGGGCGATGACGAAGAATATGACCAGGTATGGTAACCAAGACGCTAGACCGTTCATCTCTTACTCTCCTTGAGTCTTCACGGGATAACCCTCCGCACCCGAAACGTATCGTCACGCAGATCTCGATACCGCGGCCGGGCGCACTGCGAACAGCCAGGTCGCCGCCAAGCGTCCTGGCACGCACGCCAGTGAGGATCGGTCACGATCAGGCCCACATCGCGTCTCCACGCCTGGTCGCTCCGTGGGTAATAGATCTCGCTGAAGATGCCGTGGCTCAGCGTGAACCAGACTCCGCTGTCGGCGCTGCGGGCCGTCCCGACACCACTCTTGGCACGCGACGTCCAGCGGGCCGACGCGTACGTCTGATTGTCCATCGATCACTCCTTCGTAAAATAGAGCGTTGACCGCGTCTTGTCATGACGAATTCGTCATCGTGCTCGAACCCGCAGAGACAGATCCTATTTGGCGGATTCCTCGTCGATGAGGAGTACCCGCGTTGGCACCCGCGACGACGAAAGGAGTGGTCACCATCACGGTCGAGCAACAACCTTCTCCGCGGATCCTCGTGCTAACGAAGCAGCGCCTGATCGTGCTCTCGATCTGGCGCTGCTGTCCATCGTCGGTGTGCGAAGGAAGAGTCACTCGGCGGCAGAAGAAAATCCGGCGAGAATGAAGTGCGCGAGATTAGCGCGTCCAGTCACCCAAACCCACTAACGACCGGACACACTGACATCGGACGATCGGGGGAGAACAAGCGATGCCGTTATCCCTCTCCCGGCAGCGCAAGCGCCGCGGTCTTCTCCGGGAAGACCGCGGCGATTTGCAGGCGGCCGCCGAGGGCTTCGACGTATTTGCGGAGGGTGGAAAGATAGATGTCGCCCTCGCGCTCGATACGTGAGACGTTGGCTTGGGAGACGCCGAGGATCCGGGCGACTTCTTGCTGCGTGATCGCGCGGTCCTCGCGCGCTTTCGCGAGGGCGAGGGCATTGCGCCTCGCGCAATGGGCCGCCTCGAATCGTGCTCGCCCGGCTGGGTCGTCCCGGAGTCGCGCATCCAGTTCCCCGCGAAGCACCCCAAAGTTCTTTCGTCCACTCATTGCAGTTCTCCCTCGCGCGGCGGCGCGTGTTGGTTCATCAAGGAGGCAGTTGCAATCTGCCAACGCTACCGAGCTTCACGACGATGCTGTGACGAGCTTCGTCGTCGCGCAAGTCGACGACCGCCTCCGCCTGGCGCACGCCGTCTAGTTCGATCCACGCTACACCGTGGCTGACGTGGTCCGGGTTCTCGACGACAATGTCGTAGTCGGCTCGCCGATAGCGGTACCTGATCTTGAATCCCGGCCAGTCCGCTGGAATCACCGGGTCCAGTCGAAGCCGATCGCCCCGGACCTTGAACCCAAGGATCTCCTCGATCCACACACGATAGATCCAGCCGCTCGATCCCGTGTACCAGGTCCACCCGCCGCGACCGACCTGGCCGGCGAGGGCGTAGACGTCCGCCGCCACGACAAAGGGCTCGACCTTGTAGCGCTCGACCTCCTCCGGCGTGCGGGTGTGCTCGATCGGGTTCAGCATGCTCAAGAGCTTGACCGCTCGATCGCCGTCGCCACGACGGGCAAACGCCAGCGCGACCCAGATGGCAGCGTGGGTGTATTGCCCACCGTTTTCGCGTACTCCAGGTGGATACCCTTTGATATACCCCGGATCGACGGAGGCACTTTCGAAGGGCGGAGTAAACAGCAGGATCAGTCCATCGTTCTCTCGAATGAGCTGGTCGTCGACTGCCTGGAGCGCCTGAGCGGCGCGTTCGGGAGCGGCGGCGCCCGAGATCACCCCCCACGACTGGGGGAGCGAGTCGATCCGCGCCTCCTGGTTCTCCCGCGAGCCGAGTGGCGTCCCATCGTCGAAGTAGGCCCGGCGGTACCAGGCGCCATCCCAGGCCTGCTCCTCCACCGTCGTGGCCAGCTCCGCGGCCCGCGCGCGGTACTCGCCGGCGAGGGCAGTCTCCCCCCGCGCGTCGAGCAAGGTCGCGAAGCCACGCAACACGTCGATCAGAAACCAGCCCAGCCAGACACTCTCGCCCTGGCCAGCCGCGCCCACGAGGTTCAGGCCATCATTCCAGTCGCCGGTGCCGATCAAGGGCAATCCGTGCGGTCCGCGGGTCAGCCCGCGCGCGATCGCCCGCCGGCAGTGTTCCAACAATGAGCCGGCCTCCAGCGCCGTGGATGGCACGAAATAGCGCTCGTGCTCGTTCTCCTCGAGCGTATGGCCTTCCAGGAACGGCACCACCTCGTCGAGGATGGCCGCGTCGCCTGTCACCTGCACGTAGTGCGCGGTGACGTAGGGAAGCCAGAGCAAGTCATCAGAGATCCTGGTCCGCACGCCGGCGCCCGATTGGGGGTGCCACCAGTGCTGCACGTCCCCTTCCGCGAATTGACGCGCCGCGGCCGCCAGGATGTGTTGACGGGTGATCTGGGGCGCGGTGTACACCAGGGCCAGCACATCCTGGAGCTGGTCGCGGAACCCGAAGGCGCCACCGGACTGATAAAACGCGGAACGGGCCCAGAAGCGACAACTCAGCGTCTGGTACAGCAGCCATCGATTGAGCAAGAAGTCGACGGCCAGCACCGGGGTTTCCACCTGGACGGTCCCGAGCAAACGGTCCCACCAGAGACGGGTCTCGCGGAGCGTCTGGTCCACCCGCTCTGGATCGCGGAAGCGCCGCACCAGGCTTCGTGCCTGAGCAGCATCCGCGGCTTGCCCGATCAGGAAAGTGATCTCGGTGTCTTGCCCCGGGTCGATCTCCACGACGACCTGCAGCGCGGCGCAGGGGTCCAGTCCCGCTCCGGTGCGGCGGGCAAGCGACGGTCGGCCCAGCGCAGCCGGGGAGGCGAGAGAGCCGTTCCTCCCCAGGAACTCGGTGCGATCTGCGGTATAGCTCGTGACCGCGACGCTGGCGCTCGCGAACGCGACCCGGCTACCAAAGTCGGGGTGGTAGACGTTCCGCGCGAGCAGAGACCGACTGTCGGGGTCCCAGCTCGTCACGACGTGCATTTGCGTCTCTTCCCGGGTCCCGCCCAGGACCCAGGTGGCGAAGGCGAAAACCGACAGGCGGCGACGACGCGACGAACGGTTGCGCAACCGTAATCGTTGAACGCGGACCGTGGCGCCGCCCGAGTCGTCCAGCGGCACGAACGTCAGCACGTCTTGCTCAATTGCATGGCTGTTATGCTCGAACCGGCTGTACCCCTGGCCGTGGCGCGCGCGATACGCGTCGAGCTCACGAATCGGCAGCGCCGTCGGCGTCCAGTACCGACCGCTCTCGTCGTCCCGAATGTAGATCGCGTCACTCGATGGATCTCCGACGGGATCGTTCGACCACGGTAGTAAGCGGTTGCTCTGGCTATTGCCGTACCAGGCGAAGCCCGGCCCAGACTCGGAGATCAGGGCGCCGAACGACGGGTTTGCCATGACGTTGACCCACGGCGCCGGAGTCTGAGCACCGGGTCCGAGATAAACGGCGTACTCTCGACCGTCGACTGAGAACCCGCCCAGGCCGTTGAAGTAGGGTAACTCCAGGAATGGCAACAGCGCCGACGGCTCCTCGGTCACCCGCTGGGGAGCGCTCAACGGCGGTGGAAGCTTGACTTCGGCCGCCCGACTCAATTGCTGGCTGAGCGGACCACGCGCGGCAACCAGCACGACCTGCGCCACCGTCAGCAGGAGCGTCAGATCCTCCGGCGGCATGGAATTGGTGAGGCGCAGGAAGATACCACCCGGTTGGTCAATCCCCGTGTGCTGCGCGTGCGCCTGGATCAGCGTCTTCAGATAATCCTGGAGTGGCTGCTGATAACTCCCGGGCTCCTCGTCGAGAATGACGAGGTCGCACTTCAAGCCACGCAGCCGCCAGAACGTGTGGGCGATTAACGCCTCGCCGACGAGCTCGACGTCGCCACGGTCGCCGACGGTGACCAGCATGATTGGCAGGTCTCCGGAGATGCCATGGGCCCAGAGGCGTGCCTGCCCGAGTCGGTTCTGGCGCAGTTGTGGCTCGGCCGCGCGGAGCTGGGCGTTGGGGAAAAGGAGATGACTGGCCAGATGAAGGAAGCGTTGGACGTCGTCCGCGGTGACGCGAAGGTGGCGCAACTCGAGCTGGGCCTGAAACGCGGCCAGATCGAGAGCGCGTTCGGTGGCGCGCAGATCCTGGAATTTCTCGATCAGCGCGAGCGCCTTCTCGCGCGTGTCGGCGGCGCCAGTGACGTAGGCAAGCTGAATCCGCTCGCCGGGCTCCAGCGAAACGCGGCAACGGAGGCTGAAGATCGGATCGAGCACCGCTCCGGCGCTGTTCGAAAGCGGTTGTTCGAGCGCGAGCGGGTTCCGGGGGCTGCGCCCTCGTCCGAGGAAGCGGGCCCGGTCGGTCTCGTAGGTCACTTCGCCGTCGACCGACGGTGGCAGCACGAGCACGTGCGCGGCCCACACCGCCGGGTCCTCCGAGGAGCGGGGCTTGCGCCACCCGAGCAGCGCGTGACGCTCGACGTCCGCGGCGGTTTGGACGAATAGCTTGCTGAATGCTGGATGGCCACGGTCGGCGTTGTGCGGGGCGAGCGCTAACTCGACGTAGCTGGTGATCTCCAGCGAACGCCTGCGGCCCGACTGATTGACGAGTGTCAGTCGGCGGATCTCGGCGTCCTCCTCCGGCGAGACGACGACGTCAGTGACAGTGCCGATCCCGGCGCCACGGCGTTCGAACTCCGCGCGGTCGGGCTTGAACGTCACGGCGTAGTGCGCGGGCGCGCGGCAGACCGGCTGATGGGTCGCCGACCAGCTGGTCCCTTGCTCGACGTCGTGAATGTAGCAGAAACTGCCCAGGGAATCGAGGGTGGTGTCGGCGCTCCAGCGCGTGATATCGACGTCGTGCCAGCGACTGTACCCGCCTCCGGCGCCGGTGATCATCACGGCGTACGCCCCGTTGGCGAGCAAATGGACACGCGGTACCGGCGTGTCGGGCGAGCGAAACCCGCCGGTGATCTCGCCGGCGCCGCCGGGCACCGGCCGAGTCGGCACGGTATCGCGTATGGCGCCCTCGATTACCGGCGGTGCGAACGGCATTCGCTCGAACAGCAGTCGTTCGGTGGCACGTACGCGTGGATCGGCGTGAAATCGGTTCTGCATGACGTTCGCGTGCAGCGCATTGTCGATCGAGAGCAGGGTCATGCCCTGGTGATGGGCCATGTAGGTGCTCACGATCGTCCCCGCCTGACCTTCTGGGCGGCGCTTCGCGGTGAAGTCGATCGAATCGTAGAATCCGTAGCTGCCCATCGCTCCGATGCGGACGAGGTGTTTGAGGTTCTCGGTCGCGCGACGCGGGGCGATCAGTAGCGCCAGGGCAGTGGCGTAGGGTGCCACGACCAGGTCCGCCTCCAGGCCTCGCTTCAGGCCCAGGTCCGGCACGCCAAACGCCTGGTACTGGTAGATCTGGTTCGCATCCACCGCGCTGAACGCTGCCTCCGAGATTCCCCAGGGAACACCTCGGTGGGCCCCATAGGCAATCTGACGCGCGACCGCTTCCCGGCACGCGACGTCCAACAGCGAACTTTCGTAGCTGTGCGTCAGCAGCAATGGCATCAGATACTCGAACATGGTGCCGGTCCAGGAGAGCAGGACCGGGCGGCCGCCCGCCGTCCCAAAGGGACGCCCCAGGGTGAACCAATGCTTGACCGGGGCATCGCCACGGGCGATCGCCACCAGGCTAGCCAGGCGCGCCTCGCTGGCCAACAGGTCGAAGTAGGACTGATCGAGCCGTCGGACCTCGACGTTATATCCGATGCTGAAGAGGCGCCGCTCCGGATCATAGAGGAAACCCAGGTGCAGATCACTGGCCAGAGCGTCGACCTGGGCGATCAGACGTTCCGCCGACCGGAGCGTTTCGGACGCCGACTCCCGAGCCATGGCAGCCACCGCCGACCAGTGATCGCCTGAGTTGTCGGGTGATCCCGCCACGCCGCCAGCCAGCGTATCCGGGTCCAGCTCCGGCGAGGTGGCGCAGTCGCCGGCCGCCAGCGCGCGAATCGATGGCGCCACGCCGCACAGCTCCCGCCAACGTTCCCGCGCCACCACCTGCGACTCGGCTGACCCATTCGCGGCAGCGCCGGGGGCGAGTCCCACCCAGGGACAGTAACGGCCGACCAGGGCCAGCCAGTCAGCAACCTGCCGGTCGAGCTGCGTCGCCCAGTACAGGGCCTGGGGCCCGGGTGCATTCCCATCCTGACGAGGCAGCGTACCTTCCCGTCGTGCCATCGCGGTTTCCAGGCGTGCCCGGATCGCGTCCAGCAGGTCACGCGCCGGGTCAATCGCCGCGCGCACACGTTCGACGATGGCGACCAACCGCGTCGGAGGCGCGTCGAACAGCGCCGCTAGCGTCGTGGTCAGATCGCTGATGCTGCTGATGCCCGCGAGACCAGACCCTTCCGAGGACTCGCTCAAGATCGCTTCCTGGACGAGTTCCAGCGTGTCCGCGAGTCCGTGCAAGACTGCCGGCCCGATGACCGGGCGTGAGAGCAGGTCGCGGTACCCTTGACCCAGAGCCCACAGACTCGCCGCCAGGTTGCCGCTGTCTACCGTGGAAACGTAGCGCGGGACGAGCGGTTGCAGGGTCTCGGTGTTGTACCAGTTCAACAAGTGACCTTCGAAGCGCTCCAGCTTGTTCAACGTCTCCAGCGTCGCCAGGCCGCGGTCGATGACCTGATCGGGCGTCAGGTAGCCAAAATCGTTGGCCGCGACGGTCGACAGCAGCCACAGCCCGACGTTCGTCGGCGAGGTGCGATGGGCGACCTCGAGTCGCAACGCCGCTTGATAGTTATCCGGCGGCAGCCAGTTCGTCTGGGGTCCGACAAAATCGTCGAAGTAACGCCAGGTCTTTCGCGCGATGCGCCGGAGCAGAATGCGATCGGGCGACGTCATCGCTTCGGCACTCAGTTCCCGCCGTTCGGCATTGGACCACGCGACAGCGGCCGGGGCAAACAGCCAGAGGAGCAAGAAGGGCGCCGCGGACGGAAGAGCGCTCGCGGCCACACCTAGCAAGCTTACCGCCACCAGAGCGGCGAACAGGCTGGTCCCCCCGACCTGCCAGAGAAAAACACGTTCGCGCCCCTTGCTGCTCCGATGGGTCGTGCGGGCGGTCTGCCAGTGGAGCAGGTATCGGTGGGAAAACCAGCGCCGAAACCAGGTACGACTGATCGCGTCGAGCGAGACCGCGGCCTGGTGTGGCAGGACCACCACCGAAAAAATTGCCGCGAGCCAGGCAGTCGCCACCTCATCTTTCCGGTACCAGATGCGCCCGATCCCGCCGTCGTTGTCAGGCAGCGCCGTCAGCCAGGTTGCTAGCTGAAGGATCGGTGGACAGAGCAGGGTTACGCCGACCAGCACGCTCCACCAGGCGGGCGCTCCCACCTGCAGCCCCCAGCCCAGCAGCAAGAGGGCGACCGAGGCGGGCGCCATCAGGCTCCGCCGGAGGTTATCCAGAATCTTCCAGCGGTTGATCGGCGAGAGCGGGTTGGGCTGAGTCCCGCCGCTCGTGGTTGGAATCCACGGCGTACACCAGTTGCTGATTTGCCAGTCACCGCGGGTCCAACGGTGCAGGCGGGAGGCGTAGGCCTGGTAGGTCCGGGGGAACTGGTCGAACAGCTCGACGTCTGACGCCAGACCGACACGGACGTAGCTACCCTCCAAGAGGTCGTGGCTCAGCAGCGTCGCCTCGGGGAAACGCTCGCCGAGAACGCGATCAAAGGTCTGCACGTCGTAGATCCCTTTGCCGTGGTACGTGCCTTCGCCAGTCAGGTCCTGGTAGACGTCCGAGATCGCGTGGGTGTACGGATCGGTGCCGGCGGGGCCGACCAGGAGGTGTGAGAAGCGGGTCGCGGTGGCGCTGGGAAGGCTCGTGCTCACGCGCGGCTGAATGATCGTGTAGCCTGCTTGCACCGTCTGTCCATCTGGCGCGATCCACGGTCGATTCAGCGGATGCGCGAGCGTTCCGGCCAGGCGGCGGGCGGCATCGTGCGGCAACTGCGTGTCGGCATCGAGGGTGATCACGAATCGGACCTGCTGCAACGCGGACGCGTCGCCCACGTGACAGAGCGCCAGCCCGGGCGCTTCGTCGTCGGTCGTGCCCGGCGGATCGGTCTCGCCGTCGAGCCAGCGATTGAGCTCGTCGAGCTTGCCGCGCTTCCGCTCCCAGCCCATCCAGGTCTGCTCGCTCTCGCTCCAGATTCGGCGCCGGTAGAAGAGCGAAAAGCGGTTCCCGCCGTGGCGCTGGTTGAGCCGCTCGATGCCACCCGTCGCCGTCGCGAGCAACGCCTCGTCGTCGGGCATGTCCCGCTCGGGTGCGTCCTCGAAGTCGGCGAGTAGCGCAAAGTGGAGATTGGCGTCCTGATTCGCGAGAAAGCGGATTTCCAGGTGCTCGAGGTCGTCGTCGACTGTCCTCGGCGCGGATAGCAGCGTTGGAACCACGACGAGGGTGCGCCACTCATCTGGGATTCCGTCGGCGAACGCCAGCTTTGGGAGGATCTGTGGCGGCAACAATCTCGTGACAACGTAGTTGACGATTTGCGTGGCCAGCTCACTCGCCGGCAGCAGCGCCAGCAGCGCGATGACACCCACCGCTACGAGTCGCGTCTCCGTCGCATCGGCGACTCGCGCCAGCGCGATCACGGCGGCGAGGATGCCGACGGTCAAGAGGCCGATGGACCCGAGATAGACGAGTGATGGGTGATGGAGCGGCCAGCGCAGGACACGCTGATCAATGCGAGACCGGTACCCAGCGCGCGCCTCGAGCTGGGGGCGGCCGGCGTCGACCAGGTAGTAGCCGACGTGACCAGCGCGGCTGTCGCCTTCCGCCGCGCGCGCGAGCTCGACCGCCAGCCGCGCGATCTCGACTTCGGCTGCACGTGAGCCGCGCGCGATCTGCTCGACCGCGGCACGGTACCGATCGCGGGTGCCAAAGTCCATCGTGAGATACACACCGGGTGGGTCCGTTGCCAGCACGCGATCGACTGCACTCACGCGCTCGAAGACGTCACTCCAGTCCACGCGCGCCAGCTCGCGGAGACTGCCGATGGCGTTCGCGATCGTGACCTGATGGGCGGCGTGCTGTCCCTGCTCCTGTTGGATCACCTCGGTCAGCGGTGCGCCAAGCTTCCGCTCGAGCCAGGCCCGGATCGGGTCGAGCGCGACCGCTTCGCCCTGGAGCTGGCTGACCAGTCGGTCGACGACGTAGGGCGAAGGGTTGGGCTGCTCCCGAGCGAGTTCGGCCACCGCCAACAGCAGGAAGTCCGGGGCACGACGGGCGGCGGTCAGCAGACGGTTGGCCCAGAAGTCGGCGCGCTCGTCCTCGTACTGACGGTGATCGATCAGGAGCGCCAATCGACTGAGCTGCTCGATCAGCGCGAGGCGGAGCATGAGCGGCAAGGCCCAGAGCTCTCCAATCGTCAGTGGAGAGACCTCCTGGTAGGCGTTGATGAAGTTGACGATGTCTCCTTCGTGAACGTCGGCGTCAGTATGTGCCGCGAGGTCCACCGCGAGATGGTAGACGCGCGGCTCTCCCGCGCGGGTGTCGGCCTCCAGCACCGGCAACACGTCATACAGGCGCTTGGACAGATTCCGACGAACGTCTCCGGTGTGGCGCCGAATCAAATACGCGTTATCCAGCAGCCACTCCGGCGCCGGTGCGATGGCCTGCTGGAGCCGTGCAACTTCCGCCAGATCAGCCGTGACCGCTTCGATGGTCCGGTCGGCCTCCCCGACGCGGGATCGCAACGAGTAGGTCCGATCGCGATGGAGGATGGCCTGCTGCTTCGTCGCGAGCTGCGCTGCTTGGAGCTTGAGGCGCTCGGGGGAAAATCGCTCTCGCGACGGCACGTCGTCCGGAGGCTGCTGCAGATGGCGTGGTAGATGGATGACGAAAGTGGCCGGCTCCGCATCGCCAACGTGCTGGAGCTGCTCCAGGACCACTCCGGCGCGATCGAGCCGCGTCTGCACGATCACGAGAGTCTCCCCCGGCATGACCCAACGGCGGTACTGAGCGATCAATTGGTCGTGTACGCCAACCGTGAGCCAGCGAATGACCGACCAGCCCACGACGCCGACCAGCGCGACGAGCAGGGCAGGCCCGGCCCGGTCGATCGTGGCAGGAAACGGACGCACCATCCCAACCACGATGTAGCCCAGGAGATACAGGATCACGGCGATGCCGGCCACGATCGCCCAGTCACGGGGACTGACGTGGCGACCATCGGTCACGACCTGCCCCGATGGGGTGTGCTGAATCATCGAGGCCCGACGAAAGCCGCTCCGACGGACTTCCCCAAAGGCCCGTGTTCCTGAGTGAGGATCAGGGTAGATGCCCAGAACGACGGAAGGTGCGCTGGTCATCACGCGGTCTGACGACCGGACGTCGTGGCGATGGGCGGTGCCGTCCGGCGCAACCTACCGCGGGGTCGTACGGCGTGCTGTACGGTCTGGGGGCCGTCGACGGCCAGCCCAGCCTCCAAGAACTCGACTTCGAGCGCACGGTGGATGAAATCGCCAGGCATGTGTTGGCATGACTCCACGTATCTCCTCCTGACGTCCAGGACTCCAACCTGGCATCGGAATCGAGACACCATCGGAAGTCTATCACCCTTGCGACCTTGAAGAAACCATGCCGACTGGTGAGGGTGCGCGTGAGCTTCTTGGGCAATCTCAGGCGGCCTTTCGCGCACGATCCCATGCCTCGCGCCAGCGATTGCTGAGGATGGCACAACGGAGAGCGAGCACC
>DATLRG010000730.1:0-6563 GCA_035534795.1 Chloroflexota bacterium | reverse complement strand
CAATGCAAGCGAACAAAAAGGACGCCCTCAACCGTCTGGCCACGATCGAGGGGCACCTGAAGGGCATCCGCAAGATGATCGAGGACGACCAGTACTGCGTCGACGTCCTCAAGCAGACCTACGCCGTCGAGCGCGCGCTGCAGAAGCTCGAGGCGGCGATCCTCGACGGCCACCTCAACGGCTGCGTGGTCGAGGGCTTCCGCGGCGGCCGCGAGCAGGAGATGGTCCGCGAGCTGGCCGAGCTGTTCGAGCTCTCCCGGAGGTAGTCGAGCCATGGCGACCCAGACGCCAACACCACCGGCCGCATCGCGCGAGGTCTTGCTGCCGATTGAAGGGATGACCTGCGCCTCCTGCGTGCGGCGGGTCGAAAAGTCGCTGGCGAAAGTGCCCGGCGTCCAGGAGGCGAGCGTCAACCTCGCCACCGAGAAGGCGAAGGTCGCCTTCGATCCCGCGATCGTCACGCTCGAGCTGCTCGGCGCGGCGGTGGAGAAGGCCGGCTACAAGGTCGGCGCCAGCGCGGCGCCGGCGGCGACGCCAGCACGGTCCGCGCCCAGCGCGGCAGGGCCCGCCGGTCCGGCCGTGGATCATCACGAGATCGAGCGACAGCGCGAGGTCGACGACCTGAAGCGCAAGTCGCTCGTCAGCCTGGCGGTCGGCATCGTGATGATGGCGCTCATGTACCTGCCGCTCCGTCTGGACATGGTGCTGCTGGCGCCCGCGCTGCTGATCGCGGCGACAATCGTGCAGTTCTGGGCGGGCAAGGTCTTCTATCAGGCGGCCTGGGCCGCGGGGAAGCACGGCAGCACGAACATGAACACGCTGGTCGCCATGGGCAGCAGCGTGGCGTACGGCTACAGCGCCTTCGTCACCCTCTGGCCCACGCTCGCCCAGCGCTGGGGCTTCCCACCGCACCTGTATTACGAGTCGGCGGTGATCATCGTCGCGCTGATCCTGCTCGGGCGTTGGCTAGAGGCGCGTGCCAGGAAACGGGCCAGCAGCGCGATCAAAGCGTTGATGGGCCTGCAGGCGAAGACCGCCCGGGTGATCCGGGGCGGCGCCGAGCAGGACCTGCCGGTCGAGGACGTGCAGGTCGACGACCTCGTTCGCGTGCGGCCCGGCGAGAAAGTCCCGGTGGACGGCGTCGTGGTCGAAGGCCGGTCGACCCTGGACGAGAGCATGCTCACCGGCGAGAGCCTGCCGGTCGAAAAGGCGCCAGCCGATCGCGTGATTGGCGCGACGCTGAACAAGACCGGCTCGTTCATCTTCCGCGCGACCAGGGTCGGCCGCGACACCGCCCTCGCGCAGATCGTCCGTCTCGTCGAGGACGCGCAGGGATCGAAAGCGCCCATCCAGCGGCAGGCCGACACGATCGCTTCCTACTTCGTGCCGGCGATTCTCGGGCTCGCCGCGCTGGCCTTCGTCGGCTGGCTCGTCTTCGGGCCAACGGCATCACGCCTGACGCTGGCGCTGCAAGTGGCCATCGACGTCCTGATCATCGCCTGCCCCTGCGCGCTGGGCCTGGCGACGCCCACCGCCATCATGGTCGGCACCGGCAAGGCCGCCGAGCAAGGCATCTTGATCCGGGGCGGTGAGGCGCTCGAGCAAGCGCGGCGCGTCGACACCGTCGTCCTCGACAAGACCGGCACGCTCACCCGCGGCAAGCCCCGGGTCACGCGCGTGATCGCGACGAACGGGCTGGTGGAGAACGACCTGGTACGCCTGGCGGCGGCGGCGGAGCTCGGCTCCGAGCACCCGCTGGGCGAGGCGGTGGTGGGCTACGCCCGCGAGCTCGGGCTGGACCTACCCCGGGCGGAGCGGTTCCAGGCGATCGCGGGCCGAGGCATTCGGGCCACGGTCGAGGGACGCGCGCTGCTGGTGGGCAACGCGGCGCTGCTGCGCGAGGGCGGGGTCAGCCTGGACGGGCTGACCGAGCGCGTGGCCGATCTGACCATGACCGGCGCGACGCCGCTCTACGCCGCGGTGAACGGCCGGGGTGCCGGGGTGATCGCCGTCGCGGATACGCTCAAGCCCGAGTCGGCCGCGGCGGTGGACGAGCTGCGGGCGCTCGGCCTCGAGGTCTGGATGCTCACGGGCGACAACCGCGCCACCGCCGCGACGATCGCTCAGGCGGCGGGCATCGACCCGGCGCACGTCCTGGCGGAGGTGCTGCCCGACCAGAAGGCGGAGAAGGTCAAGGCGCTGCAGGCCGAGGGCAGGGTGGTGGCGATGGTCGGCGACGGCATCAACGACGCCCCGGCCCTGGCCCAATCTGACCTCGGCATCGCGGTCGGGACCGGCGCCGACGTGGCGCTGGCCGCCTCGGACATCACCTTGATTGGCGGCGGGCTCGGCGGTATCGTCACCGCGATCGCCCTGTCGCGTCAGACGGTCGGGGTGATCAAGCAGGGCCTGTTCTGGGCATTCGCCTACAACGTCATCTTGATCCCGGTCGCGATGGGCGCGCTGTTCCCCTTCTTCCACGTCCTGCTCAGCCCGATGCTCGCGGCGGCGGCGATGGCGATGAGCAGCGTCAGCGTCGTGACCAACGCGCTGCGGCTGCGCGGCTTCCGTCGGCCGCGGAGCGCCGCCGAGATTCGCCGGCCCTCGCTGCGCGGCCGGATCGGCGAGTACGCCTACCTGGCAGGGATCGCGCTGGTCGCGCTGGCGGTGGGCGTGGCGGCGCTGGAGCTGTCGCTGCGCAGCCCCGACATGGGGATGAGCCTGGGCACGAACGCCGCGAGCGCGGCGCCGATCACCCGCACCGTCGCCATCAGCGCGACCGACCAGCTACGCTTCGTGCCGGACGCCGTCACCGTCCACGTGGGGGACACGGTCGCCTTCCAGATCACGAACGCCGGCGCGCTGCCGCACGAGTTCGTCGTCGGCGACGCGGCGGTGCAGCAGGAGCACGAGCAGGAGATGGCCAGCGGCGGCGGCACGGCGATGGCTGATGAATCCGCCTTCGCCGTCGACGTCCCGGCCGGCCAGACCGCGAGGCTGGTGTACACTTTCGACCAGCCCGGTACCCTCTATTACGGTTGCCACGTCCCGGGGCACTACGCCGCGGGCATGCGCGGCACGATCACGGTGGTGCAAAACGGTAAAACGTAAAGCGTAAAACGCAAGTGAAGCCGATCTGACGCCCCGCCCTTGCGCTTTGCGTTTTGCGCAACGATCAACAAACGGCGATAAAGACAAGGAGATTTCGATGGCACAAGCGATTCTCAGCGTTCCGGACATCTCGTGCGAGCACTGCGAGCGCACGGTCAAAAACGCGCTGACCCCGGTGAAGGGGGTGCAGAGCGTCGCCGTGAACATCCCCGCGAAGGAAGTCCAGGTGACCTACGACGCGGCCCTGGTCGGGATCGACGCGATGAAGGAGGTTCTCGCGGCCGAGGACTACCCGGTCGCCGCGGTCAGCGCGGGTTAGCCCCGCGCAGCGGGGGCTGCGGATCGCTTCACCGCCTGTGGGGCGAGCGGCATTGCCTGGCGGCCGGACGGCGGCAGGGCAGCCTCGGTCGATCCACGGCCCGTGGGAGATTGGGGCTGCGCTGCCGACTCGTTCGCGTCAGCACACTGTGCCGCGGCGACGGAACAAGGTTACGGCCGAGCGCGGTGACGGGCACCGCGGCCAGCGCAGAAACGCGACCAAAAGCCTCTTGACACGATGAGCCATGGAACACATAATCAGCCTGTCCAGGTGACGCAGGCTTCATCGCCGGTCTCATCGAGGCATCTCGTCGGTACGCGGCTGGATCTCCGTATTGTCTCACACCAGGGCGAGAACGATCCCGGCGGTGAGACATCACGGCCGGGGATGCGATCGACCCTCTGCGTCGTGTCGTGATAACTGGGCGCCCGATCTGGGCTCAGCCGCCGCGGGGGAGTCGACATGGGCGCGAACGATGACTGGCGCGAGCTCTTGCTTTTCTGGGCGAAGACCGATCGCGACTCGGCGACCGAGGCGTATCATCCGCTGTACTGTCACACGGTTGACGTGGGGATGGTGGCGCGGGAAATCTGGCGATCGGTCCTGCCGCCGGCGGCACGGCGCCGACTTGCCGCGGCCCTCGGCGTGCCGGACGACCTGGTCGGCAACTGGATCGCCTTCTTAGCCGCGTGCCACGATCTTGGCAAGCTCTCTCCTGCCTTTGCGTCGCGGAACGACGTGGCCCGCCGGCGGATCGAGTCGGCCGGTTTTGGCTGTCCGCGTTCGACGTCGCCACCCCGCCACGGAACGATCACGGCCGGAGTCCTGCCCGCGATTCTCTCCGCCGAGTTCGGCCTCAGCACCGACGCCGCCGCGCGGATCGCGGTGGTCGTCGGTGGCCACCACGGGGTCTTCCCGACAAGCGCGGAGGTTAACCGAGCCGCTCCCCCTCCCACGACCGACGTCGGCAAAGGCCGCTGGGCCGACGTTCGGCTGCACCTCGTCAGGCGCGTGGCCGATACGTTCGGCGTCCCGCGCGCTGCCCCGATTGGACGGATCGACAACGCGGCCGCCATGGTCCTGGCCGGTCTCGTCTCGGTCGCCGACTGGATCGGCTCGAACACCTGTTTTTTCCCGTACGCGGTTCCCGATCCAGTGGCGCCGACGGCCATCGATCCCACGGACTATGCGCAGGTGGCGGAGCAACGGGCGCGCGATGCCCTGGACCAGCTCGGCTGGGCGGCCTGGTCGCCACCCAGCGGCCTCCGCTCTTTTCGGGAGCTGTTCCCGGAGATCGCGGCGCCCAACGACGTGCAGCAGGCAGTCGTCTCCCTCGCCGAGAGCGTGTACGGTCCGAGCCTTTTCATCGTCGAGGTCCCCACGGGCGAGGGGAAGACCGAGGCGGCGCTGTATCTGTCCGACCGCTGGGGCGCGGCGCTTGGCCAGCGCGGCTGCTACGTTGCCCTACCAACCCAGGCCACCAGCAACCAGATGTTCAGCCGGGTACGCAACTTTCTGGCACAGCGGTACGCGGGAGAAGCGGTCGATCTGCAGCTCCTGCACGGCCACGCCGACCTCTCGGCGGAGTTCGAAGAGTTGCGTCGGAACGGGGACCGGCTGTTTCGACTCCACGGTGTGGACGACGATGGACCACGCGGTGGCGACGGAGCGACGCCCTCGGTCGTGGCCGCGGAATGGTTCACCCACCGCAAGCGCGGCCTGCTCGCACCCTTTGGCGTCGGGACGGTCGATCAGGGCCTGCTCGCGGTGCTGCAGACCCGCCACGTCTTCGTCCGCCTCTTCGGCCTGGCGCACAAGACCGTGATCGTCGACGAGGTCCACGCCTACGATGCCTACATGTCGACCCTCCTGGAAGGTCTTCTGGAGTGGCTCGGGGCGCTCGGCTCGTCGGTCGTGCTGCTCTCGGCAACGCTTCCCCGGGTCCGGCGTGAGCTGCTCGCCAACGCGTACGCGCGGGGTTTGGGGGCGATCCCGCTGGCCGAAACCTCCGACACGGGCTACCCTCGGGTGACCTGGGTCACGTCGGCGGGAGCCGGCGCGCGCCACGTCGAGACCTCGTCGGTCTCGACGAAGACGATCCAGGTGACCTGGGTCGACGGAGAGATTCCGCCGGAGCCCGCGACGGGGGACACTCTGACCGATACGACGCGGGCGTTCCCCCTCGGCGACCTGCTGCGGGATACGCTCGCGGGGGGTGGCTGCGCCGCGGTGATCTGCAACACGGTACGACGGGCGCAGGAGACGTATCTGGCGCTCAAACCGTACTTTCCGGGCACAGCCGGGGACGGCGAGCCGGAGCTGGGCCTGCTGCACGCGCGCTACCTCTTCGCCGACCGCGACCGACGCGAGAAACAGGCGCTGCTCCGATTCGGCAAGCCGGCGACCGACGTCAGGCTGGCCGACGGCGAGGTCCGGTCGGTCCAGCGCCCGTTCCGGGCCGTGCTCGTGGCCACGCAGATCATCGAGCAGTCACTCGACCTGGATTTCGACCTGATGGTGACCGATCCGGCCCCGGGCGACCTGGTCCTCCAGCGCTGCGGCCGGCTCCACCGGCACGCGCGCGAGCGACCGGCCGGCCTCACCAACCCGACCCTCTGGGTCCGTCGCCCCGAGCTGCTTGCCAGCGACGTGCCGCGCTTCGACGACGGCACCGCGGCCGTGTACGACTGCCACGTCCTGCTGCGCTCCTGGCTGGCGTTGAAAGACCGCGTGGCGATCGCGATTCCGGGCGACGTCGAGGCGCTGATCGAGAGCGTGTACGACGGGAGGGAATGCCCGGAGGGAGCGAACGACGCGCTGCACACGGCCTGGGAGGGAACCCGCGAGAAGCAGCGGGCCACTCGGCGCGAGCATGAGCAGAAGGCCATGGGCTATCGCATCCTCCCACCCACCCATCCGGATGACATTCTCGAAGGATTCAACCGGAAGTTGGAGGAGGATGATCCCGACGTCCATCCGTCACTACAAGCCCTCACTCGCCTTACCGATCTGACGGTCTCAGTGGTACTCTTGACCCCGGAGGAGCAGCGGACCCTGGATCCTCGGCAGGCGCCGGGGATCGATCAGACCCGTGCCCTTCTGGGCCGCTCCATGGCGGTATCGGGGCAGACGC
>DATLRG010000729.1:0-2032 GCA_035534795.1 Chloroflexota bacterium | reverse complement strand
TGCCCCCGGACCCTTCCCTCACATCCCCTGAGATCGTGAGGTTCGCGGCGGCCAGAGCGGACGGTCGACGAGCTCGTTCCCCCGGAACCAGCGGCTCAACACGGTCTGCTACAATTCAGTCAGCCGAAAACTGGTGCGGTTGACCGACGAGGAGAGATCACGATGCTCGATGCCGGCATTCGCCTGAGCGATCCGACGCTGGCCGAGATCGTGCGCCGAGTTGTCGGCGCGATTCATCCGACTCGTGTCTACCTCTTTGGCTCGCGCGCGCGGCGACGCGACCTCGGACAGTGACTACGACATCGTCGCGCTGGTCGATCAGCCGGATAGCCAAACACTGCATCTGCAGCAGCGGGCTTGCCTATCGCTTCTCGGCCTTGGCGTGGCAGTCGACGTGTTGGTGATGAATCTCGGGTTCTTTGAACGCCGTCGCGCTTCGGTCGCCTCGTTGCCGGCGACGATCGAGCGCGAGGGGATGGTCGTCTATGCTGCCTGAGAACGTCGCAGAAGCGCGGGACTGGCTGAACAAGGTAGAAGAAGATTTTGCCGCGAATTTCCGATATCCGGACAGCCCACCCATACCCTCAGCGGCGCAAGCCCAGCAGGAGTTTCAGCTCGCCCGCGAGATCCACGAATCCGTCCTCGACCGCCTCCCGCCTGAGGTCAGGATCTGATACTCCTCGCCCCGCCCGCTGGTTCTAAAAGGTGGATGCCGACAGTCGCTCGCGGAGCAGAGTGCTCAGCGCGCAAAGGAGTGCGGCTGCGGTCTTGTGCTGCCCGGCTGGTGGTGCTATCGTTGCCATATGGATACGAAGATTAGCGTAGAGGATCTTGCCAGTGCCCTGCCGGCTGTGCTGGAGCGAGTCCGGCACCACGGTGAGCGGTTTGTGGTGGAGCGCGACGGGCAGCCGGTCGCCATGCTCGGTCCGGCTGCCCCCCCCCACCGGCCCGACTCCGCGAGAGTTGGCCGCACGCATCGGTCACCTTCGGGTGCCGGATTCCGGGTTCGCCGATCAACTGGAACGATTACGCTCGGAGCAGCCCGGGTTGCCGGATGAGCCGTGGCTCAGGTAGTGGATTCATCCGTCTTTGTCGCGCTAGAAAGACGCCAGCTTGCGCTGCGTGCGGATGAATGTCGATCTCAGAACCCAAATAAACGTCGCGGTGTACTCCCCAGGACCTGCTCCAGGTCTCCGGGCGTCAGGAAGGGCAACTCCTCGCGCACGTAGCGCAGCGCCTGCTCCAGCGGGACGAGGCGGGCGCGGCCCGCGTAGCCGGTACCCCAGAGCATGCGGTCTGGCCCGAACGCTTCCTTCAGCGCGGTGACGAACGGAATCGTGTCGCGCCAGGGGAACGACTGCCGCGAGGCGATCTGGTAGTCGCCGATCTTGACCCAGACGAGCGGGAAACGGGCGAGGTCGAGCACCGTTCGAAAGCTCGGGAAGGGCGGCGCTTCGGTCACGTCTGGCTTGCCGAGATGGTCGACGATCACGCGCACGCCGGGGTGCCGGGCCATCATCCGGGCCAGTGGCACCGCGTGACGCGGCCACATGTGAAACTGGAGGATCGCGCCGGTCTCGGCCGCGGCCTCCCAGAGCGCGTCGTGCGCGGGCGCATCGACCCAGCACTCCTCGTCCGGATAGTAGAGCGGGTGAAGGCGGAATCCCGAGAGGCCGCGCGCCATCCAGGCGCGCAGATCGGCGGCGTTCCCCGGGCCGAGCGGATCGACCAGCCCGATGGCTTTGAAGCGGCCGGGGTAACGTTCGAGGCACTCGACCATGTAGGTGTTATCCCAGCCAAAAGCGCTCGACTGGACCAGCACGCACCGGTCGACCTGATGCGCTGCCATGTCCTCGATCAGCCATTCGACCGGGTCTGCCTCCGTCGGCGCGCGGACCTTCGCGCCGGGCGTCGGCCGGTGCCTTTCGTCCAGTGCCCAGACGTGGACGTGCGTATCAATCAGCATCGATCCCCTCCTGCTGCGCGGTGAGGTGGGCGTAATGGATCAGGCGTGTGCAGGATTGGCCCGTTG
>DATLRG010000728.1:0-4819 GCA_035534795.1 Chloroflexota bacterium | reverse complement strand
CCTCTCCATCGGAGATGGAGAGGGGCCGGGGGTGAGGCCACGCCTCTGTTACGCCATCTGGCGGGTCGTCGAGTCGGTCACGTCCTTATCAAGGCCGGCGGCGCAGTCGTCGGCGGTCTTGTACTCGCCCGCCCAGAGCATCGTCGCGTGCTTGTTGATCAGGGCGGTGTTCAGGTTGTAGTACGGGTTGTCGTTCGGGTACGGAATGCTCTTGTCGATCTGCGGTCCCCAGACCGCCATCCACTTGTAATTGTCGTCCTTCTCCATGATGTCGGCGACGACCGACTTGAAGACTGGGTACCAGTGATAGGTCAGGATGTTAGTCATGAAGTCGGTGTTGGCGGGGTCGTTGCACCAGAGCAACCAGTCGAGGGCCTCCTGGGGGTGGGGGGCCTTCGCCGGGATGAGCGTATTGACGAAATAGGTCAGACAGCCGCCGTTGCCGCCGTCGATCGGCAGAGGGACCGACGGGGCGACGTTGTCCTTTCCGAACAGCGGCACGCCGGTGACGTAGCCGAGGCTGCTCTCCTGCATGTTAATGCCGGCCACGCCTCCCTGCCACGCCTTGAAGTCGAGATCCATGGCTTGAGTCTTGGAAACGGTGAGGTCCTGGTCCACCCAGTCCTTGATTCGCTGCAGCGTGCGGATGAAGTCCTTGCCCTTGAAGTCAAGGAACGAGATTTCCTGCCCCTTGATCTGCTTCTTGAGGAACGGTTGCTGGGTCATGCTCCAGAACATGTAGGAAATCGTGCCGTTGCCCGACTCGTTCTCCAGCGACAACCCGACGACGTTCTTGTCCTTATACTTCTGGCGAATCAAGGTCGCGGCCTTGGTAATCTCGTCGTAGCTCGCGCTAATGTCCCCGGTGTAGCCGGCGTTGTCCGCGTAGTCCTTGCGAATCGTGTCGCTGGTGTACTGGATGCCGAGCGGATAACCGTAGAGCACGCCCTTGTAGCTCGCGTTGGTCATGGCCGGAGCGAACATCAGATCAAATCGCTTGGCGGCATCCTTGATCGACGACGACCGGAGCAAATCTTCGATCGGCTGGAGGATTCCCATGCCCGAGAACTGGGGCGTGTTGCTGTAGCTGTTCGCATAGAGAATCGCGTTGTAGCTGACCTGATTGCTGTTGACCTCGGCGGCTAGTTTCTGGTACCACGGTCCCGCGGGGGTGAGCTCGGGCTGAATGACGACCTTGTCCTGCGTCCCGTTATACTTGGTCGCAAACAGGGCCATGTTGACGTCCTGGAGCATGAAGCCCGGTCCCCCTGCACGAGATCCTCCTCGTCGACGACAACCCGGACCTGGCGAGCCTCTTCCGTCGGTACCTGCGTCACGAGCCCTACCGGGTGATCCAGGCGGTCTCCGGCACGCGTGCGGTCGCGCTGGCCCGCGAGCTTCATCCCGCGGTGATCATCCTGGACGTGATGATCCCGTCGCAGGACGGCTGGGAGATCCTCGAGCGGCTGCGCGCGGACCCGGAGACGCGCGGAACGCCCGTCGTCATCTGCTCGGTGCTTCCGGAGCAGACGCTCGCGCTCTCTCTGGGGGTCGACCAGTTTCTCCCGAAGCCGGTGTCGCGGTCGGCGCTGCTGGCCATCCTCCAGCGCTGTCGCTCGCTTCCGATGAAGCCTGGAGACCGCTCCTCACCCAGCGCATGATCTCCGCGACCGTCAGTCCGCCCGCCCGGGTAACGCCGATTCCGTCGGCGACGATCGACTCGTCGCCGAGCCCGCGCGCGCTGACGATGAAGACCGGCGTCTGGCCCAGCGCGGGGTCGCCGCGCATGGCGTCGAGAACGTCGTAGCCGGTGACGTCCGGCATCAACAGATCGAGGAGCAGCAGGTCGGGGTGGTGGGCGCGCAGCAGATCGAGCGCCAGCCGGCCGTCCTGGGCGATCCAGCACTGGCCGCCCCGTACCAGCGACTTGAACATGCGGCTCAGCAGGCGCGTCATCTCCGCGTCGTCGTCCACGATCAGCGCGCTTCGCGCCGGCCGCTCAAGTCGACGCAGCGCCGCGCGAAACTGGTCGCGGGTCACCGGTTTGACCAGATAGCTCGCCGCACCGAGCTCCTGGCCAACCCGGTGGGTAGCGCGAAGGGAGCACGAAATGATCGGGACCTCCCGGAGATTCGGGGGAAGCTGTTGGGCGTCGGGCCAGTCGGGTCGCGCGGCGGCTGATCCCACCACGACCGCTTGAATCCCACCGGTCCGGGCGTGCCGGTGGCACTCTCGCGCGCTCGGCGCGTGGAGGACCTGAAAACCATCCAGGTAGCGTTGAAAGACGCGGTGAAGGTCGCCGACCGGATCGACGACGAGAACGCGCGAGTCGGCCTGCCCATGCACGCGACTGCTCAGCCGGTCTTCCCAGTCCGGGGCATCGCGCGGAATTTCCGGCGCGTTGCCCTCGATCGGCAGCTTCAGAAAGAAGGTGCTTCCTTGACCAACGCCCGCGCTTTCCACCCACATCGTCCCGCCGTGCAGCTCGGCGAACCGCTTGCTGATCGTCAGACCCAATCCCGACCCGCTCCGCCGGCCCCTCCCGGCGCGCACCTGAAAGAACTCTTCGAAGACGTACGATAGCTCGTCCGGCCGAATCCCCAGGCCGGTGTCGGCCACTGACACCACGACCGCGTCCTCGTGCCGCTCGGCCCGGATGGTCGCGCCGCCCTCTTCGATAAACCGCGCGGCGTTGCTGAGCAAATTGATCAAGATCTGGCGGACCCGCGTCTGGTCTACCCAGACCGGCGGCAGCTCGTCGATCACGACCCGGACCTCCAGGTCGCGGTCCTGAAAGAGCGTCTCAACCGCGCCGACCGCCTCGTCGACGATGCGCCGAAGCGACGCCCAGTCCCGGTGCAACGCCATGCGATTGGCGTCGATCTGGCCGAGGTCGAGGATGTCGTCGACCAGGGCCGCGATGTGGCCGGCGTTGCGGTAGATCGACTCGAGGTCGTGCTGATAGCCAACCGGCAGGCGCTCGCCGTAGGCGCTCGACGGCGACAGCACCATCATCTCGCAAAACCCGATAATCAGGTTCAGCGGGGTGCGCAGCTCGTGGCTGACCGCGGCGGCGAACTCAGCCTTCAGCCGCCGCGCTTCGCGCTCCGCCCGGCGCGCCCGCTCCAGCTCGAGGTTGAGCTGCTCGAGCTGGTAGTTCGACTCGCCCAGGCCCTTCGAGAGCCGGGCGAGCTCGGCCTGCCGCTCGCGCGCCCGCGCCGTCTGATCGCGCGCCTGAACGTAGCTGTTCCAGGCCCAGGCGAGCGCCGTGTTGGTCGGCCGCGAGATGAGCCAGTACGCGAAGAGCGCCGCCCAGCTCAGCAGGCCCGCGCTGAAAGCCGACGCGAGCCGCACCTCGGGCGTCGGCCATTCGGCCAGGCCCACCAGAACGCCGGTCACGATCACCGCGACCAGGGCGCCAGCCCGGGCGCCGAGCAGTGCTCCCGCCAGCAGCACGACCAGTGCGAACCAGGGCGTCAGAGCCGCGCTGGGCACGATCCGCACCGCGATCGTGAGCAGCCCGAGCAACCCGACGATGAACACCGTCGCGCCATCGTTGGACCGCCGGCGGCTCACCAGATAGGCCACCCAGGTCACCAGCAGCATGCCCCCGGTGAGGAGCAGCAGCAGGGGCGGAACGTATTTCAGGTCGAAGACCGACAGGAAGAGCGCGCTGAGCACCAGAACCAGAATGCCGACGATCGCCAGCCGCACCGTCTGCGAGCGAATCTCGTCGACTCCCAGCTCTCGGCGATAGACCTCGGCCGAGGGCAACGGGTCGATCGACGCGGGTCCATCCATCTGAGGCCTCCTTGAGCCAGTCTCCAGCGATGCGCCGCGTGGCCTCACCCCCTGCCCCTCTCCATCGGAGATGGAGAGGGGAGCCGGTCCGTTCCCCCTCTCCATCGGAGGTGGAGAGGGGGCGAGGGGGTGAGGCCACGCCCCCCACGCGCGAAGGCGGCTCGATCTTCAGTGGTGATCGACCCGCGGCTGGAACTCGCGCGCTTTCAGCTCGGCGAGGAGGCCGGCCAGGTGCTCGACCGCGGCGTCGACGAGAACGCGCCCTTTCTCCGCCGTGGCGAGTGTCGGGTCGCCCTGGATGCCGGTCCGCGAGAAGCGGCTCCACTGCTCGTTGAAGACGAGGGGCGACGTCGCGCGCAGGTCGCGCCACATGTACCGGCCGGGTATGAAACCCTGATCCTTGACGGCCTTGCTCATGTCGACCAGATCGGGCCGAAGGTAGAGCAGCGCGGACGTCTCCAGTTCGCAGGCGTGCGAGACGCCGCCGGGGACCTCCGAGGTGAGCGCCTCGTCGAGGAGGGGGCGCGGGATCAGCGACCACCAGGAGACGAGCGCGGCGAAGGCGTCCGAGCGGTTGCAGACCTCGCGGGCGGCGATCTCGAGAAAGGCGCGATTCGAGCCGTGACCATTGACGTAGAGGATTTTGTCGAAGCCGTGGCGGGCCAGGCTGAGGCCGATGTTCGCGGTGTAATTGATAAAGTCCTGGGCGGGGATGCCGATGGTGCCAGGAAAGTCCATGTGGTGCTCGTTGAAGCCGTAGCAGACGGTGGGCAGCAGCAGCGCGTCGGGTGCGACCTTCTGGACGGCCCGTTCGCCGATCATGCCGGCGGTGACGAAGTCGACCGCCAGCGCCAGGTGCGGACCGTGCTGCTCGACGGTGCCGCAGGGAATGACGCAGACGGGCTTGCGCTGCGCGGCCTCGCGAATCTCCGGCCAGGTGTGCTCGTGATAGAGGTACTTCACCGCGTTTCTCCTGACAAGTGTCGACGTGGTCCAGGGTGGAAAGTGCAGGGACGTG
>DATLRG010000727.1:0-3380 GCA_035534795.1 Chloroflexota bacterium | reverse complement strand
CCGTGGAAATGGAGTGCGATCGTCTCACGCCGCCGACCCCTGACTTCTCGTACAAGGAAGGAACGATGCCGCGGATCACGATGCCCCAGCTTGGCGAATCGGTCACCGAGGGGACGATTGGGCGTTGGCTGAAGCAGCCCGGTGATCGCATCGCGCGCGACGAACCACTGGTCGAGGTGATCACCGACAAGGTCAACGCCGAGATTCCTTCGCCGGTGGCCGGGGTCCTCGACCGGATCACGGCCGCCGAGGGGGTTGTCGTCGCGGTCGGACAGGAAATCGGCGTTGTCGTGGCGGACGGGGAAGTGCTGGCGCCGGAGCGAACACCGGCCGCGGTCGCCACGACCCGCGACGCCGGAGCAGAGCCAGCCCCGGCCGCGGCAGCGGAAGGCGATGAGGACCAGCGCCGCTCCTCGCCGCTCGTGCGCAAGCTGGCGCGCGAGCACAGCCTCGACCTCCGACAGGTCCGCGGCACCGGCCTCGGCGGCCGGATCACCCGCGAGGACGTCGAAGCCTACCTCCAACGGGACCCGGCGGCGAGCGCCGGCGGCCGTGTCGCGTCGCCAGCAGCAACCACGCCGGCCGGTCAGCTATCGCCCCAACCCGGCCAGGACGAGCGGGTGACCCTCACTCCGATGCGCCGCGCCATCGCCCAGCGAATGGCCCAGAGCGCCCGCGAGATCCCGCACGCCTGGCTGCTGATGGAAGTCGACGTCACCCGGCTCGTCCGGCTGCGCGAAGAGGTCAAAGAGGGCTTCCGCCGAGCCGAAGGCGTCGATCTGACCTACCTGCCCTTTTTCATGAAAGCCGCCGTCGAGACCCTGCGCGAGTTGCCCGTGGTCAACGCGACCTGGAACGACGGCCAGATCGTCCTCAAGCGCGCGATCAACCTCGGCGTTGCCGTGGCCCTGGACGACGGGCTGGTGGTGCCGGTGATCCCCAACGCCGACCAGAAAAGCGTCGCCGGCCTCGCCCACGCCCTGGCCGAGGTGGTTGGGCGCGCCCGGGCCAGCAAGCTCAGCCTGCCGGACGTCGAAGGCGGGACGTTCACAGTGAACAACACCGGCGCCTTTGGATCGGTTGCGTCGCAGCCGATCATCAATTATCCTCAAGCAGCAATCATGAACACGGAAGCGATCGCCAAGCGTCCCGTCATCGTCGACGACGCCATCGCCATCCGCTCGATCATGAACGTCTGCCTCTCATTCGATCACCGCATCCTGGACGGTGCGACGGCAGGGCGGTTCTTGCAGAGCATCAAGCGTCGCCTGGAAAGCTGGGGCCCCGGCAGTCCACTGTATTGAGAAAGTTCTCATGAAGCATCCCGAACTTTGGGCGGGCAGGCTGGGACGACCTTCACCACACAGACACCGAGGTTCCACGGAGGACGCAGAGAGGGAATCATGAAGGCCTACTCTGTGCTCTCGGTGCCCCCTCTGCGTCTCTGTGGTGAACCGTCCCGGCCTGACCGTGCCCAGGAATTCGGAATGCTTGATGATGATTGCTTAAGGAGAAGAGTGTGAATCCACCGGGGGCGCAGCCCATGCCGGTTCTCCCACGGCCTGATTGGTTGCGGGTGCGGTTTCCAACCGGCCCAAACTACATCGAGCTGAAAAACGTCATGCGTGGCCGATCCTTGCACACGGTCTGTGAGGAGGCACACTGCCCGAACATCGGCGAGTGCTGGGAGCACCGCACCGCGACGTTCATGATTCTCGGCCGCGTCTGCACGCGGGCCTGCCGGTTTTGCGCGGTAACGACCGGCCTGCCGGTCGGCGTCGATGGAGACGAACCGGACCGCGTGGCGCAGGCGGTCGAGGAGCTGGGGCTGCGACACGTCGTCGTCACCTCGGTCGCCCGCGACGACCTGCTCGATGGTGGAGCCGGCATCTTCGCCGAGACCATCCGGGCGATCCGTCGCCGCCTCCCCACCTGCTCGGTCGAAGTGCTGATCCCCGACTTCGAGGGGTCGGCCGAGTCCTTGCGGGTCCTGATGGCGGCGCGACCAGACATCCTCAATCACAACGTCGAGACGGTCGAACGGCTGCAACGAAGAGTCCGGGCGAAGGCTTTTTACGCGCGATCGCTCGAAGTCCTGCGGCGGGCCAAAGAGCTGGTGCCGGGTGCCCTGACCAAGTCTGGCATGATGCTGGGGCTGGGTGAAACCCGCGAGGAAATCGGCGACACACTGCGCGACCTGCGCGCGGTCGACTGCGACATCGTCACCATCGGCCAGTACCTGCGGCCATCAGACTATCACCTGCCGATCGTCCGCTACGTGTCGCCGGCCGAGTTCGCCGAGATCAAAGCCGAGGGCATGGCGCTAGGGTTCAAGCACGTCGAATCGGGCCCGCTGGTGCGCAGCTCGTACCACGCGCACGAGCAGGTCCAGCGGGCGATGGCGTGATGGGAGACGGGCCTCGCCTCGTCGCCCCCTCTCCATCTCCGATGGAGAGGGGGAAGACGAGGTTCGCGGCGCTCGGCGCCGCGCCGTCCCCTTCTCCATCTCCGATGGAGAGAGAGCAAGGGGGTAAGGCCACGGAGGGCAGGGAGGTGGCGGAAACTCCCGCGTGGGTCCTCCGCCTGGGGCTGATTGATTACGCGGCGGCCTGGGAGCTACAGCGGCGGGCTGTCGCCGCCCGCGTCGACGGCACGATTCCGGACGTGCTGATTCTGGTCGAGCATCCCCACGTCTACACACTCGGACGTGGGAGCCACGCCGAGAACGTGCTCGTCGACGAGGCGGCGCTGTCAGCTCTCGGCGCTCAGCTTTTCTGGGTCGATCGCGGCGGCGACGTCACCTACCATGGCCCGGGCCAACTGGTCGGCTACCCAATCGTTCACCTGGCACGCCTCGGCAAGGACGTGCATCAGCACCTACGACGGATCGAAGCGGTGCTGATCCGCGCGCTGGCCGATTTTGGCGTCGAGGGGCGCCGCGATCCGGAGCACACCGGTGTCTGGGTCGGGGACGAGAAGATCGCGGCCATCGGCGTCCACGTCTCGCACTGGGTCACCAGCCACGGCTTCGCGCTGAACGTGGAGCCAGACCTGAGCTACTTCGACCGGATCATTCCCTGCGGCATCCGCGACAAAGGGGTGACCTCACTGGCGAAGCTGCTGGGACGACCGGTGAGCCGAAGCGAGGCCGAGACCGCGGTGCTGCGGCACTTCGAAGAAGTGTTTGACGTGGTGATCGTGGACGACACCGCGGCAGGAGGCTGGCTCGAGAAGCAGAGGAGCGACACCAGGCTCTGTTTGCAAAGCCTCACGTCGCTGCCTTGATGGACGTTAACTATTAAGAAACTATCTCAAAACAGGTGTTTGAGCGCCCCGCGGGGCGCTCAAACACCTGTTTTGAGATAGTTTCTTAATAGTTA